>JAFRVZ010000041.1 GCA_017438265.1 Bacteroidales bacterium | reverse complement strand
CATTAGGCCGTGCCCGCTCGGGCCGAACCAAGCAGACTTCGGCAAAATAAGGGCACAAAAATACGAATTTTTTCTGATATAAGAAGATTCTCGCAACTATTTCTTAATTTTGTGCTCGCAAAACGAACAATCTGTGGTGTTTAGAAGGGGTTTTTCCATCCTGCTCGCGCTTTTCTCGGCGGCCGTCGGCCTCCGGGCGCAGACGGACTCGCTCCTCACGGAGGGCGACCGCCTGCACCGCCAGTACCGGTTTGAGGAAGCGATGGACCTGTACGCCCGCGCAGCGGCCCTGACGGCCGACGCGGACACCGTCCGGCTGCTCCGCGACCGCATGGACCGGTCCCAGAACGCCCTGAACATGACGGATTTCTGCGCCGATCCGGTGGTCATCGCCCGCGAGCGCTTCTCCCGCAAGGATTTCTTCCTGTTCTATCCCCTGAAGAACCAGACCTGGCGCCTGCCGCCGCATGCGCTGGACCCGTCCGACGACGGCATCCCCACCTACGCCCCGCGCGGCGGCCAGTCCCTCTGCTTCTCCGCGCCGGACGCCACCGGCTCCCGCAACCTGTACGTGTCCTCGTCCGACGGTTCAGTCTGGTCCCATCCCGCCCTGATGGGCGAATCCCTGCTGTCCCCGGGCAACGAGGTGTTCCCGATGCTGTCGGAAGACGGGAAGGTCCTGACCTTCTCCTCGGACGGCCTCCACGGGATGGGCGGCTACGACCTGTACCGGTCCACCTGGAACGAGGAGACGGGCGCCTGGGGCGAACCCGTGAACCTGGGCTTCCCCTATTCTTCCCCGGGCGACGATTTCCTGCTCGTGGACTCCCCGGACGGGCGCTACACGCTCTTCGCCTCCAACCGGGACTGCGCCCCGGACAGTGTCTATATCTATGTGACGGAAAAACAGCCGGTGATCGCCCGGATGCCCATGCGCGACCCCGTGGCGCTCGCCCGGACGGCCGCCCTGTACCCGCTGGACGACCCCACGCGCCAGGACCACGGCTCCGCCGTCGCCGATGACGCCCCGGGCAACGACGACACCCGCCGCTACATGCAGATGACCGCCGAGGTCCGCGTCCTGCGCGACTCCATCTATCGGCACGAGCGGCAGCTGGACACCCTGCGGCTGCGTCTGACGACGGGGGTGGAAGACCGCACGGCCCTGACTTCGGCCATCGCCGACCGCGAGGCGGCCCTCGCGCCGCTCCGCCGCCGCCTCGAAGAGACCACCCGCGCCGTCCGGACCATCGAACAGTCCTTCCTCCAACGCGGGGCGGTGGCGGACAACGACCGGGCCGACCGCGAATTCGTGGGCGCCCGCAGCAGCTACACTTTCTCGAAGAACGCGCCCGGCGCGAAGCTCAGCCTCAAGGTGGCCCCGGCGCCGCCGGCCGCCCCCGCCACCTTCCAGGTGGGGCCCGTCGGCCGCTTCGCCCAGGACACCTCCCTGCCGGAAGGCATCGTGTATCAGATTCAGCTGTTCACGTCGCCCCGGCACGCGACGCTGGACGAAATCAAGGGTCTGGACCCGGTGTATGAGCGCCTGACGAATGCCCTGCGCTACACCTACTCCGTGGGCGTGTTCCGCTCCTTCAACGAGGCCCTCCTGCAACTCAATCCCGTCCGCGCCCTCGGCTTCCCGGACGCGGAAATCACGGCCTGGCTGGACGGCAAGCCCGTCGCCGTGTCGCTCGCGCGGCGCAGCGAGGCTACTCCAGCTCCTTGACGATCCGCTCCAGCCCCACGTAATCCTCCAGGATCCACAGGACATACCGGATGTCCACGCACACGCACTTGTTGTAGTCCGGCGTGAAAGAGACGTCGGAGGCGAGGGATTCCTTGTTTCCGTCGAAGGCGAGACCGATGACCTCGCCCCGGGCGTTCAGCACCGGGGAACCGGAGTTGCCGCCCGTGATGTCATTGTCCGTGAGGAAATTGACGGGGCCGTCATAGCGGTCCAGCGCCGCGACGAAGTCCGCCGGAAGGGCGTAGTCGTACTGCGCCGGGTCGTATTTCTCGCGAAGGCCGCGCGGGGAAGAGTACCAGGAGGTATAGACCGCATCCCAGGGTTCCAGGGAAGACACGACGCCGTAGGTCAGGCGCATCGTGGAGTTCGCATCCGGATACTGGACAAGGCCCTTCGCTTCGCGGTCGTGATACAGGGCCCGGGTATAGCGGTGCTGCAGGTCCGTCAGGTCGCCCGTATGCTTCTCCCGCTCGTTGAAGGCCGTGATCTTGACCTCCGTGATGAAGTCCATGAGCTCCAGCGGATGGTCCCACAGGTGCTCCGCCATCGCCTTCCAGTCGCCGCCAAAGGCCTTCCGCAGGGAATCCTGCCGATGGCCGACGACCTCGGCCGGCAGATGGCCGAAATACTCTTCCAGCGAATAGGCGATGAGGTCCTTCTCCACGCGCGGATCCAGGGCGCCGATGTCCCGGCGGTAGATTTCGTCGCGGGCCTCGGGCGTCTTGGCGTTGGACATCCGCAGCATCGTGGGCGTGATGCGCATGCCGCGGACGATGGTCTCGCGGTAGTACGCCTTCTCGCGCTCGATGTCCTCGATGGCGGCGT
>JAFRVZ010000040.1 GCA_017438265.1 Bacteroidales bacterium | reverse complement strand
GCCGCCGCCCGGGCGACCGAGCGCCGGCCGCTCTTCCGCCGCGTCCTCCGCTGCCTCGCCGCAGTCGTCCTGCTCCCGCTCTACCTCGCCTGCACGATCCTCGCGCTCCCGATCTGGCTCCCGCTCTGGCTCATCATGCGCCGGATGAAGGACAAGGCCTGGACCCAGACCGTCCGCTTCGGCCTCCACCTCGCGCTGCCGATCTTCATTCCCTTCCACATCCTCCAGGAGCGCATCACGAACCTTTACGCTACGCTATAAAAAAAGAACTGTTTTTCTGAGGCGGCGTTTTTTCGACGATCTCAGGAAAACAGTTCTTTTTTTCAGAGAATCAGATTAGATCACATTGAAGCCGGAGACGGAGAGCGACGGTTTCTCGCCGCGGGTGTCTTCATTCTTGAAGGTGATGCAGATATCCTTGGACTCACCCGGGAGCAGCGAGAAGTAATTGTCGCTGTAGAAGACCGGGAGGATCAGGTCGGTCGTACCTTCGAGCTTGAGGCGGATCAGGAGGGCCGGGGTCTCGCTGTCGTTCTTGACGGTACCCTTGATCGTCCAGTTGTCGCCGTCGCGCTCGATCTTCACGTCCTTCGTCAGGCTGACCTTCGGCATGTTGCGGAGGGACTGGAAGTTGTTCTCAACCTTGCCCTTGAAGTAGAAGTTGTCCGACAGGACCTGGTCGCCGCTGCAGAGGACGAGCTTGATGAAGTAGGTGTCCGTCAGGCTGTCCGGGAACTCGAGCGGGAAGCAGGCGACCGTCTCGTCGTCGTGGATGTCGAAGGTCACTTCGTGCTCCCACTGGACCTTGCCGTTCTGGTCGACAACCTGCGCCTTGGCGACGAGGCCCTTCCAGTCCTTCGTATGGTAGTTGACCACTTCCACGTCGTCGCGGAGCGGGTTCCACTGGATATGGATCGGCTCGCAGGCCTTCTTGCATCCGAAGTAGGAACCGGTCGGCTCGAAGTAGTAGTCGTAGGTCTGCCAGACCATGGAAGGCCAGGACGGGTGGCTCATCCAGAGGATCATGCCGCGACGGTGCTCGCTGCGGCCCTCGAAGATGGCACGGTAGCCGTTGTAGTTCACGAACTGCGCCAGTTCGGCGAATTCCTTCGCATCCTTCGGCTCGCCGAAGGCGTTCGCGATGATCTGGTTGAAGGAATCGCCGCCCTGGGCGGACTCGAGGGTGTAGTCGTGCATACCGTAGATGTTGTTCGGATGCTGGCGGGTGTTGACCGGCTCAATGTGCTCCTCGCCGAAGGCGCGGACCATGTCCTCATAGGTCATCACGGTAGGCATACCGCGCTCGCTGTGCATCTTGTCGTGGCCGTAGGAGCGGAAGTACTCCTTCGGGGCCATGGCACGGTAAGGACCGCCGCCGCTCACGCTGCCGCTGGAGGAATGGGGGATGTAGTACAGGCCCGGGTGCTCCTCCTGCGTCATCTTGCGCAGATAGTTGTCGATGCGCTCCGGCGGGTTGCCTTCGTTGCGGCCGACGTAGATGCCGATGGACGGGTGGTTGCGGATCTTGCGGACGTAGTCGCGGGCGTTCTTCTCGAACATGTCCGGATAGTACGGGTTCTCGCCGTCGCCCGGGTTCGCAAGCCAGAAGTCCTGCCAAACCATGACGCCGTACTTGTCGCAGGCCTCGTAGAACTCCTCGTCGCCGGTCTGGCCGACCCAGTTGCGGATCATCGTGAAGTTCATGTCGGCGTGGTAGGCGACCGCGATGTCGTACTCGCGGGCACGGTAGTTCAGGTTGGTCTCGCTGAAGCCCCAGTTGCCGCCGAAGCCGATGAAACGGCGGCCGTTGACCTTCATCTCGAGGCGGACCGGCTCACCGACGGTGAAGCGCGGCATACCGCCGCTCGGCTTGTAGGGAACCTCGCTGATCTGCATCTGGCGCACGCCGGACTTGAATTCCTTCGTGTCGGAGACCTTGCCGTTCACGTTGAAGGCGATCTTCACGTCGTAGAGGTTCTGCTCGCCATAGCCCTTCGGCCACCAGAGTTTCGGGTGGACGAGGTGGAGTTCCGGGTTGGTCTTCGCGTCGAGCTTGACGAGCTTCTCCTCGTTCGCGGCGAGGGAGACGGCCGTCTCGAACGCGGTCTCGCCGTAGGTACCCTGGAGGACACCCGTGACCGGCTGGTCCTTGTGGTTCTTCAGGGTCACCTCGACGAAGAGGTTCGCGGAGGTCGTGTCAGGCAGCGGGAGTTCCGCACGGATGAAGGGATCCTCGACGGTCACGGAGCCGCCGAAAGTCAGGTAGACGTCGTTCCAGATACCGATGGACCGGCCGCGGATCGTCGGGATCCAGTCCCAGCCGATGGTCGCGTGGAACGTCGGGTTGTCCGCGCCGGGGGCGCCGCCGTTCATGTCGGCGCTGAGCTCGTTCTGCTCCTTGATCGCACCCGGGTGGGCGTTCTTGATGATCTTGACGGCGATGGCGTTCTGACCCTGCTCGACATAGTCGGTCACGTCGAACTTGCCGCGGATGAAGGCGCCTTCGATCAGGTCGATGTACTTGCCGTTCAGGTAGACTTCGGCCTTCCAGTTGATGCCGTCGAAGTTCAGGAACGTGCGCTCGGCGGGGTTGTTCACGGTAAACTCATCGCGGTACCAGAAGTCGGAGACAAAGTAGGCGTCGGAAACCATCAGCTGGTTGTCGGAGTAGTTCGGGTCGCCGACGGAGCCGTTGTTGATGAAGGAGCCGAGGACGGTTCCCGGGACGGTCGCGACGATCCAGTCCTTGTCGTTGTAGCCGACTTTGGAGAGGGCGGGGCCGGCCTCGGAAACGAGGTTGGCACGCTGCAGGCGCCACTTGCCGCCGGTCAGGTCCTGACGCGTCGCGGTCGGCGCGGGGGCTTCCTTGGCCACGGGCACGAGGCCGCCCTTGCCGAAGACCTCGAACTCGGAGAGCTCGTACGGAGCGCCGTCTGCGGAGGCCTGCGCGAGGACGCGGAGGTAGCGGCTGGAGCCCTTGACGGCGATCTCGTCGATTGCGTCTGAGCCGCCCGGCAGGGCTGCGAGATCACGCCAGGTCTTCGCATCGTCGGAAGCCTGGATGGAGCCCTTGACGGCCTTGTTGATCCAGTGGAGGGCGACCTTGTCGTACTTGGCCTTGGCGCCGAAGTCGACATAGACCCATTCCTCACCGGCACCGGCGCTGCGCCAGGCGCTGTTGAACTGCGCCAGCGGGAGCACCTGCTGCTTCTCGCCGTCCTTCAGGAAATCCCAGGTGTAGACCGTGTAGGTCTGGGCGGCGGGGATGTTGAGGGCGTATTTGTAGTGGCTGTAGGCCGCGCCCTGCGGAAGCGGGGACTCGATGTTGAAGGCGCGCGTCACCATGTTGGCCCGGGGGGCGGCCATGTTGAACATGTTCGCCATCGAGGACGGGGCCTGTTCCTTCGGCTCATAGTTGTAGAGGAAGGTCACCGGGGACGGGTTGTTGTAGGTCGGGGCCGCGCCGCGGATACGGGGCGGAGCGACCGTACCGACGATGTCCCTGCCGGCCTGGCGGTCGATCTCGACCCAGGAGGCGCCGTCGTTCGAGCCGTAGAGGACGATTTCATAGCCCTTCGGCTTCATGACGTCGACGGTCACGTTGCCGATCAGGTTCATCTTGTCGGCCGGGATCGTGCGGTTCGCAAGGTCGATCTGCAGGAAGATGTTGTCGCCGGGGATCGTGTTGCCGGAGTTCGACTTGTCGTTGAACATCCACTCGCGTTCGCGCTTCGGAAGCGGTCCCTGCGAAGTCGAGACGCCGATCCATGCGGACGGGGTCGTCGAGACGATGCCGTCGGTCACGAGCTGGGCGGTCAGGTTGTAGTCATAGCTGGAGGAGTGGTACGCGGCCTTGAAGGCGGCAATGTTGCCGTACTCCTTGTTCTCCACCAGCTGCGGGGCGGCGCTTTCATCCGGGTTGCCGGGGTAGACGCCGATCCCGCGGGTGAAATCTCCCTTGGGAGCCGAGTCGCAGGCAGCGATCAGCAGGCCTGCGGCGAGAATCGTATACAGTTTTTTCATCCTATTTGACCTTTTGGATATCTTTCAGGAACATGTATTTCTTGTTCTGCTTCATCGTCTTCAGCAGGTCAGCCTGCGTCGGGCCCACCTGCGGGCGCGGGGTCTGGCCCGGGCGGAGCTTCCGCGGGGCGTTGCGCCAGATCAGGACATAGGAGCACTCGTGGTTCGCCAGGATGCGCTGGAGGTCGACGCTGATCGGGCCGCACTCGCTCAGCGCGAAGAGCTTCTGCTTGCGCTCGGCGATGGCGGAGACGGCGGTCAGGGCCTTCTCGATGTGCTGGTTGAACTCCTCGCCGGAGCCGTACCAGTCGATCGACAGGAAGTCGCAGTAGGCGTCGCCCGGATAGCCGCCCAGGTACTCCTCGTCGGAGTAGACCTTGTCGGTGTTATACATATAAAGGATATTGTGGAGGCCCTTGCCGCGGAGGTAATCGACCGTGAAGCGGAAGAGCTCGGCGTATTCCTCGTCATAGCAGCGCTGGCGGCCCCACCAGAAGAAGCTGCCGGAGTGCTCGTGGTACGGACGGAAGAGGAACGGGATCAGCTTGCCGTCCTCGGTCCGCCAGGTGTTGAAGAAGGCGGCGAGGCGGTCGAGCCAGGAGGTGAACATCGCGTGGTTCTTGCCGCCGGGCAGGACGCTGCTGACCGCGTTCTCGCCGCGCGGGGAAAGGAACGCGACCTCCCAGGCGGAGCCGGCGCCGTTCGGCTGCTTGATGCCGGGCCACTGGATCGAAATCGGGTTCACGCAGTGCCAGCTGACGGTGATCACGCCGTCCTGGGCATAGAACCACTTCGCGCGGTCGACGATGTCGGCGAAGAAATTCGAGTCGAGGCTGTGGGGGCCGCCGAGCTCGATTTCGCCGAGCTCGAAGCCGACGACGGCCGGGTAGTCGCCGACCGCCTCACGCGTGTCGGAGCGGCCTTTCTCGGCGCGCCAGGTGCTGCCGGTGATCAGGTCATCCTGGTGGCCGAACATGATTCCGCGTTTCTGGAGCTTCTGGAGACGCTCGAAGAGCTGTTTCGCCTCCGGCGTCGCTTCCGGGTCGGAGACCTTCCAGGTCTGGGCGGACACGGAGAAGGCCGCACAGGCCAGGAGCAGAGTAACTAAGAGTTTCTTCATGGTCATTAATGATTTGTTTGGTGTTGATTAATTGGTTTCTGCAAGGACGGAGACGAAGCTGACGGCGGCCATCGGGACGCGGACGCGGCCGTCCGAGACGGTCGCGAAGGATTCGCGCATCGAATCGACCGCGTTCGTCGTCAGGATCCGGACACGGCTGATCCCGGCCGGGAGGCCGGAGATTTCCGCCACGCAGGCGGCGCCGTTGTTGACGAGGTGGACCGCATACTCGCCGCGGGCGATGTTGCCGAAGGCGGCGGCGTTGACGGTCGGCTTGTCACAGTGGAACGGGAGGGCGAAGGCGTCCTCCGGGGTCATCGAGAGCTGCTTGAGGTTCCAGTAGCGCTGCGTCGGGCGGAGCGGGCCGGTCGTGCGGAAGATGCCTTCCCCGAAGAAGGGGGAATAGTCGGCGGTCAGCTGCCACTGGAGGATCGACCAGGGCTGGGCGACGGCGCAGATGCGGGTATAGAGGTTGATCTCGTAGAGGGCGAAGGTCGATTCGCCGAAGATCTCCGGGTAGCGCCAGGCGGCGGCGTCCGTGCTGCCTTCCGCGACGAGGAGCGGGACGTTCAGCTCGCGGGCGGCGGCGGCCCAGCGGCGCAGGGTCACGTCGTCGCAGCCGCGCCAGGAGTGGAACGAGACCGCGCCGATGTAGCGGCGGCAGGCCGGGTCGCGCATCGCGGGGCCGATGAAGTCGATCGTCGTCGCATCGGAGTTGTCGCCGAGGAGCAGGAGGGTCTTGAGGCCCTGGGAGGCGAGGTAGGCGCCGAATTCCTTGATGAAGTCGCGGTGCTCGTCGGGGGTATGGATCACGTTGATGCCGAGGTCGGATTCATTGAAGGAGAAATAGTCCGGCTCGACGCCGTAGTAGCGCTTCAGGTAGATGAAATAGCTCGCGAGCGAACGGAAGATCCGGTCCTTCTTTTGGGAATCGAGGGCGTAGGCCACGGAGGAACCGTCGGACCGGGTCGTGCGGAGGCCCGCCCACTCCGGCGGGAACCAGGCGCTCACGATCACGGGCATCCCGACCTCCTTCAGGCGGCGGGCCATCTCGAGGGACTCGGCGGTATGGGCGTCCACGCCGCTCAGGCGGGCGCGCTCGAGCGGGTCGGCGCTCTCGTCGGGATCCCAGTTGCGCCAGGGCATCTCGACGCGGCCGAAGGCCACGCGCATGTCATTCAGGCAGTAGTCGATCACGAGCGGGTCCGTGGAGGGATTCTGGATGCGGAAGTTGCCGCCGAAGCCGGCGAAGACGTAGCCGGGGCTCGTCGGATCGATGGTGACGCGGGCGTCGGAGGAATCGATCGTCCCGTCCGCGGAGAGGTCGAATTTCATCGCATAGGTCGCGCCCTTGCGCTGGGCGGAGGCGAGCTCGATGTAGACCACCTTCATCCCGTTCTCCTCGACAACCTGCGTCTTCGCGGAGCGGTTCCACTTCAGCTGGACGTTGCGGGTCGCGGAGACGACGCTCAGGCTGCGGGAGGTCGTCTTGAAGGTCGCGTCGGCGTAGTGGTCCGGTCCGAAGGACAGGCAGAAATACGCGGGCTGCCGCAGGGTCGTGTCGGAGCGGGCTTCCAGGGCGATCGCGACCTTGCCGCGGGCGAGGTCCGTGACCTTCTGCTCGAAGGTCAGGGCGCCGAGCTTCACGGGGCCGTCCGTCGCCTGGCGGTTCCGGGCGCGCTGGGGGTTGCTCCAGGGGATCAGGGGGGTGATGACTTGCTGCATGGCACCGTCGCGGTGGTACAGGGGCGTGTTCTGGCGCTCCCGGCCGGTCGCGTACATCCGGCCGCCGATCGCGCCGGCGCGGATCGAGGTCTCGAAATCGATCAGTTCGCCGTCCACGCGGACGCCGGTAATGTTGCTCCACGCCATCACTTCGGTCTGGGCCGCGGCGCGGGATGCGGAAAGGAGGGCCGCCAGCGCGACGAACGCGCCGATAAGTATTCTATTCTTCATATTACCAGTCCTTGAAGGGTTTTCTGCTCAGTTGGGCGTTGTAGTACTGCTTCTGGCCGGTCACCTCCTCGCCGAGCCAGAAGGGCTTCGCGAAGGGTTCGTCCGGGGACTGCAGTTCGATTTCCGCGACGACGAGGCCGAGGTTGTCGCCGTAGAATTCGTCGACTTCGAAGGTATGGCCGGCGAAGGGCACGATATAGCGGGTCTTGTCGATCTTGTTGTCGCAGAGCTGCAGGAGCTGTTTCGCGTCATCCTCCGAGATCTCCTTCTCCCACTCGAAGCGGCTTACGCCGCCGTCCAGGGAGGGGCCCTTGATCGTCAGGAATCCCTGCCCGTCGCGCAGGCGCACCCGCACCGTCCGGCCGGATTCCGGGCAGATATAGCCCTGGGTAATCCGGTACGCCCGGACCGAAGACTCGTGGAAATCACCGCATACCAAGAATTTACGTTCAATCTCCGTTGCCATGTCAAAACGATTTTGCCATAATCTCCACGTTAAATATAATAATTTTTACGTATATTGGAAAACCTCTGAAATCACTTAAATGGTTTTAATATGAAGAAGTTACTGATTATCTGTGCGTTGCTTTCGGGCCTCGGAACGGGGCTCCTGCGCGCCGACGAGGGCCGCCTGCTGCGTTTCCCGACCACGAACGGTTCCGACGTCGTGTTCTCCTATGCGGGGGACCTGTACAAAGCGCCGCTCGCCGGCGGCGAGGCCGTGCGCCTCACCTCCCACGTCGGCTACGAGATGTTCGCCCGGTTCTCCCCGGACGGCAGGACGATCGCCTTCACGGGCCAGTATGACGGCAACACGGAAGTCTACTCGATTCCCGCGGCCGGCGGCGCGCCGGTGCGCCTGACCTACACGGCGACCAACGCCCGCGACGACCTCGGCGACCGGATGGGCCCGAACAACATCGTGATGGGCTGGAATCCCGACGGCAAGACCATTATCTACCGCAACCGCATCGGCTCCGGCTTCGAAGGCAAGCTCTGGACCGTCCCCGCGGCCGGCGGCATGAGCACGGTCATCCCGCTCCCGGAAGGCGGCTTCTGCTGCTACTCCCCCGACGGGAAGAAACTCGCCTACAACCGCACGATGCGCGAATTCCGCACCTGGAAGTACTACAAGGGCGGCCAGGCAGACGACATCTGGATCTACGACGGCAAGTCGGTCACCAACATCACCGACAACCCCGCCCAGGACATCATGCCGATGTGGATCGGCGACGAAATCTACTTCATCTCCGACCGCGACCACTGGATGAACGTCTTCGTCTACAATACGAAGACCCGCGCAACTTCCAAGGTCACCGATTTCAGGGAATATGACGTCAAGTTCCCCTCCACGAACGGCAAGCTGATCGTCTTCGAGAACGCCGGCTACCTGTACAAGCTCGACCCGGCGACGAAGCGCTGCGAGAAAATCAACATCAGCCTCAACGCGGAGGGCGTCTACGCCCGCGGCGAGAACCTCAGCGTCTCGAACCTCATCACCGCCCGCAGCATCTCCTCCCTCGGCGACCGCATGGCCGTGACCGCCCGCGGCGAGGTCTTCAGCGTCCCCGTGACCGCCGGCGTGACCCGCAACATCACCCACACCCCCGGCGCGAACGAGCGCGGCGCTGCCTACAGCCCGGACGGCAAGTACATCGCCTACATCTCCGACCGCACCGGCGAGACGGAGGTTTACCTCTATGACACCGCCGCCGGCACGACCGCCCAGCTGACAAAGGCGAACGACACCTACATCCGCAGCCTCACCTGGGCCCCGGATTCGAAGTCCCTCCTCTACACGGACCGCCAGAACCGCCTCGTCAGCCTCGCCATCCCCGGCGGCACCAAGACCGTCCTGATGACGAATCCGGAGTCGGAGTTCCGCGGCGTCGTCTTCTCCGCCGACAGCAAGTGGATCGCCTACACGAAGCCCGCCCCGAACGACTTCAGCATCATCTACGTCTACAACCTCGAGACCCGCAAGGAGATTCCGGTCACGGAGAAGTGGTACAGCGCCAGCTCCCCGATCTTCAGCACCGACGGAAAGTACCTCATCTTCAACGCAGAGCGCGACCTGAACCCGACCTACAGCTCGATCGAGTGGAACTACGCCTACAGCAACATGGGTTCCCTCTACATCGCGATGCTCGCCGCCGACACCCCTTCCCCGATGCTGCCGAAGGACGGCACGCCCGCGGAGAAGAAAGGCCCCGGCGCCGATAAGAAGGAGGAAGGCCCCGCGCCCGTGAAGGTGGACGCCGACGGCCTCGCCCAGCGCATCGTCAAGCTCCCGGTCGGCACCGGCTTCTTCCGCCCGGTCTACTGCGACGGCAAAACCCTCTGGTACAGCAGCCGCAGCCTGACGAGCATCGACCTCGCCAGCGGTGAGACGACCGACCTCGGCGCCTTCCAGATGAGCGTCGTCGGCGGCAAGGCCCTGCTCACCGAGCGCGGCAGCGTCGGCGTCGCCGACATCCCGCGCGGCAAGCCCCGCATCGAGAAGCCCGTCGACTTCTCCCACCTCGTCGCCGACGTGGACTACGGGAAGGAGTGGGCCCAGATCTTCGACGAAGCCTGGCGCGCGTTCCGCGACGGCTTCTACCTCGAGAACATGCACGGCATCGACTGGCCGGCGATGAAGAAGAAATACGAGGTCCTGCTGCCGTACGTCAAGTGCCGCCTCGACCTGAACTACGTGATCGGCGAGATGATCGGCGAGCTGACCTCCGGCCACGCCTATGTCTCCCCCGGCCGCTACACCCAGGCCCCGCGCGTCAACATGGGCCTCCTCGGCGCCGAGCTGACCCGCGACCGCAGCGGCTACTACAAGATCGGCCACATCCTGAAGGGCGCAAACTACAGCGCCTCGCTCCGCGCCCCGCTCGCCGAGCCCGGCCTGGATGTCAAGGAAGGCGACTTCATCATCGCGATCGACGGCGTCCCGACGACCTCGACCGACAACATCTACTCCCTGCTCGTCGGCAAGGCGAACGTCCTCACGGAACTGACCGTGAACGGCAGGGCCTCCGAGTCCGGCGCCCGCAAGATCGTCGTCAAGCCGACCGCCGACGAGGATCCGCTCTACCACTACGAGTGGGTCATCAAGAACATCGAGTACGTCGAGAAGAAGTCCGGCGGCAAGATCGGCTACATCTACATCCCGGACATGAGCGCCGAGGGCCTCAACGAGTTCGCGCGCTACTATTACCCGCAGCTCGACAAGGAAGCCCTGATCATCGACGACCGCTCGAACGGCGGCGGCAACGTCTCCCCGATGATCATCGAGCGCCTGCTCCGCAGCCCGTACCGGATGACGATGCAGCGCGGCTCGACGCGGACCAGCAAGGTCCCGGAGGGTACCTTCTACGGCCCGAAGGTCTGCCTGATCAACAAGTACTCCGCCTCCGACGGCGACCTCTTCCCGTGGAGCTTCAAGGCCAACAACCTCGGCGAACTGATCGGCACCCGCACCTGGGGCGGCATCATCGGCATCAGCGGCTCGCTGCCGTACATGGACGGCACCGACATCCGCGTCCCGTTCTTCACCAACTACGACAGCAAGACCGGCGAGTGGATCATCGAGAACCACGGCGTCGATCCGGACATCTGGGTGGACAACGACCCGATCCTCGAGGCGAAGGGCATCGACCAGCAGCTCGACAAGGCCATCGAGGTCCTCCTCGCCAAGATGAAGGACTACAAGCCCCTCCCGGGCATCCCCGCCCCCCGCGACTTCTCCTGGAAGGAATAGCGGAGTAGGCGCTGCCACGCAAATAGCGCTGTATCAGCGATTTAAATAGAATAGAAGTGCCCGGTTTCGGGCACTTCTATTCTATTCATTATGCTGATAATCAGCCTGTTGCGCGGCAGCGCGGGGAGGGCTAGAAGCCGACGACGGCGCCGATGGTCAGGAGACGGGCGTTGTCACCGTAGATGCCGTCCTCGAAGAGCGGCTGGAAGCCGTAGTTCACATAGACGCCGTAGCCGTCGTAGGAGACGACGCCTTCGAGGCGGAGGCTGAACTGGTTGTAGCGGGAAATATCACCCTTGGTCTTCGGGGCCTTGTACTTGGTAGAAGAACCGAAAACGAGGCCGGGGGCGATCAGGGCGCCGATGCTGACCTTGCCGGGATTGACGGCGAAGCCGACCGGGAGGGAGACGGTGTGGAAGCGCAGCTTGCTCTTCTTGATGGCGTCGCCGAGGAGCGGCGTCGCGACGGGAACGCCGTTGATGCCGGAGACCAGGGTCATCTTGTCCTTGAAGAAAAGGTTGTCGTAGGTGTAGCGCAGGTTGGCGCGGAAATCGACGATACCGGACGGGGCGAGCGGGACGACGACACCGAAGGCGTCAATCGCGAAGTGGTTCGAGCGGGCGGAGTTCATGTCATAGAAATCGCCGAGGACGATCGTGTCGCCGAAATAGAGTCCGCCGCCGTTCCAGCTCGGACGCTGGGCCAGGGCGCTGACGGAAAGCAGCAGCGCTGCGAGGATGAAGAACAGTTTTTTCATATGGTTTGTTAATTAAATAATATCCTTTTTGCTTTCGGGCGGCAAAAATACTAAAAATCGAGCTGGATACCGCGGTAGAAGTCGAGGATTTTGGTCTGGTAGAGGTATTCGTAGCGGGCCTGGAGGAAGTTGGACTCGGCTTCCAGGTAGCGGTTCTTCGACTCGTTGAACTCGGTGATGTTCGCCTTGCCGCCTTCGTACTTGGCGCTCATCAGCGCGAAGGCGTCCGCGGCGCTGCGCGCGGCCGCTTCGCTGCTCTCCAGCTTCTTCTGGGAATTCACGGCGTTGTAGTAGGCCTGCTGGATCTCCTTGTAGAGGGATTTCTTCACGCTCTCGAGCTGGAGCTCCTGGTTGCGGCGGCTGAGCTCGGCGGTGCGCACGCTGTTGCGCGTGGAGAAGCGGCTGAAGATCGGGACGTTCAGCGAGAGGCCGATGTACTGGCTGAAGTTGTTGGTCAGCTGGTCGTGGAAGTTCTTGTGGGGGTAGCCGGACGAGGTATAGTAGTTCGTGCCGAGGCCGCCGCTGAGCGAGAGGGTCGGCAGGTAGGCCGCCTTCGCCTGCCGGATGTTCAGGTCGGCGTAGTCGAGGCGCAGTTCTTCCGCGCGCACCCGGGCCTTCGTGCCGACGGCGTCCGCGTAGATCTGCTCCGGGTTCATCAGGAGGCCCGGGGCGAGCGCCGCCGGGTCCGGGCGGGCGACGGCGAAGCCGTCCGGCGACGGGAGCTCGAGCAGCTGCGTCAGCTCGAGCACGGCGAGCCGGAGGTTGCCGGCCGCCTGGGTCGCGGAGAGCCGGCTCTGGGCGAGCGACGCCTCCTGGGCGGAGACGTCCGCGGAGGACGCCTTCCCGGTCCGCGCCAGCTCCCGCAGGCGTGCGACCTGCAGCGAGTCGATGGCGATCTGGTTCTGCGCTACGGCGAGGATCTCCTCGTCATAGAGGATCTGGACATAGGCCTGGGCGACGGCGACGCTGATGTCGTCCTTCGCCTTCTCGAGGTCGGCGGTCGCGGCCTGGAGGTCGAGCCTCGACAGGGCGATGTTGTTGGTGATCTGGAAACCCTGGAAGACGGGGATTTCGCCGCCGAGGGAGAAGGAGGTGTTCGTCGTGTTGGTGTTGGCGTAGGTGTTGTCCGCCGTCAGACCGCGGCCGAAGGAGAAGTTCTGGGAGGCGCTGCCGCTGACGCCGGGCAGGCGGCGGTTCCGGGCCGTGTTGAGGGCGACGTCGCGCTGCTCGACCGTGATCCCGCTCTGCTGGACGGAGAGGTTGTTCTCCAGCGCATGGCGGACGCAGTCGGCGAGGGTCCAGGTCCGCTGCTGGGCGGACGCGCCCGTCGCGGCGAGGACGGCGAAAAGGGTGATGAGAAGACGTTTCATGGCATTATTCCTCCGCAATGATGGCGTTGCCGCGGACGACGTCGCCGACTTTCAGGCCGCTCTTGACCTCGATGTTGAGGCCGTCGCTCAGGCCGGTTTCAATCTCGCGGCGCTCGAAGCTGTCGCCGTCCTTCAGATAGACATAGGTCTTGCCGCCGTCGAACTCGAGGGCGCTCTCCGGAACGGCGACCACCTGCCGGACCTCCTGGAGCACGACTTCCGCGTTGGCGCTGTAGCCGGAGCGGATCATCGTCCCGTCGGTCGGGACCTTGACGGCCGCCTTGATCTCGAACTGGTTCGCACCGTTGCTCTCGACGGCCTTCGGGGCGACGTACTCGAGCACGGCCTCGAAGCGGTAGTCCTGGAGGGCGCCGATCGTGATGATGACGGGCATCCCCTCGGACAGGCCGCCGACCTCGGTCTCGTCGATGTTGCCGTCGAAGATCAGGTCATTCATGTCCGCGACGGTCGCGACGGTCGTACCGTCGTTCATCGTGTTGGCCTGGATCACGGAGTTGCCGACTTTCACGGGGACGTCGAGGATCAGGCCGGTGATGGTCGAGCGGACGAGGGTCGAGCTGGAGGTCGCGTTCGAGGAGGAGACGCCGTCGCGGATGACCTCGAGGGCGTCCTTGGCGGCCTTCTGCTCTTCGACGGCCTGGTTGAAGCTCTGGCGCACCTGCTCGAACTCCTCGGCGCTGACGAGGTGCTTGTCGTAGAGGTCCTTCTCGCGGTTGAAGTTGGTCTGGGCCTGGGCGAGGTTGATGTCCGCGAGGCGGACGCGGCTCTGGGCGGAGCTCAGGGAGTTCATGTCCGGGATGACCTTCAGCTTCGCGATGACCTCGTTCTGCTGGACCTGCTGGCCGGCCTCCTTGTAGAGTTCGGCGATGATGCCGTTGATCTGGGGCTTGACGTTGACCTCGTTGCGGGGCTCGATCTTGCCGGTCACGACCGTGGTCCGCTGGATGTCGGCGACGGCGACCGTGAGTTCCTCGTACTCGACGGTCTTCGGGCGGGATTTCTTGAAGAGGAACACGAAGGTTCCGATAACCAGCACGGCCAGCGCCGTGAGGAGGATTCCGTAAATGATCTTTTTCATATCTGTCTTTCTTTTGTTTTATCCGGTTTCATTCGTCCAGCATCGCATCCACGGGTTTGATCGCCATCGCGCGGGAGGCCGGCGCGAGGCCGGTCACGACGCCGAGCAGGGCGACGAGGAAAAGGGCCAGGACGGCGGCCCAGAAGCCGATCTGGAACGGCGTTCCGGGGAACGCCTTCTCGAGCACGGCGAGGCAGCCGACGGTAAACATGATGCCGAGGACGCCGGCGGCACTCGTCAGGGCGACGCTCTCCATCATGATTTGGGAGAGGATGTCGCGCGGGGTCGCGCCGATGGCGCGGCGGATGCCGATCTCGACCGTGCGTTCCTTGACGGTCACGAGCATGATGTTGCTGACGCCGATGGCGCCGGCGAGGATGGTCCCGAGGCCCACGAGCCAGATCAGGAGGTTGACGCCGGTGAAGAGCGTGTCAACCATGTTGAAGAGCTGCTCCGTGTCGATGATGAAGAGGGCGGGCTTGTCCGTCGGGTCGAAGAAGTGGGCTTCGGCGATGACGGCGCGGATGCGGTCCTCCAGGGTCGACATCTTGACGCCGGGTTTGCCGACCATCGCGACGAGGTCCACGCGGTTGCCGCGGCGGTAGATTTTCTGCGCGACGGGGAAAGGGATGAGGACGGCGTCCTGCGAGTTGCCGTTCACGCTGATGTTGCTGGCGCTGAAATCCACGCCGATGACCTGGTAGTAGATCGCGCCGGCCTTGATGTACTTGCCGCAGGGGTCGCCGCCTTCGGGGAAGAGCTCGTTGTAGACGCGCTTGCCGATCACGCAGACCTTGCGTTCCTGCTTGACGTCGACTTCGTTCAGGTAGCGGCCGTATTTCATCACGGGCTCCTCGATCTTCCGGTAGTCGGCGTCGATGCCCTTGACGACGGCGTCGGCGTAGGAGTATTCCTCGCGGACGGCGGAGGAGCTCCAGACGCTCAGGGAGGGGCTCACGACCTCCAGTTCGGGGACCATCAGGCGGAGGCGCTCGACGTCGCCGGTCTCCAGGCTCCACCAGCGGCCGTCCTTGAAGCCCTTGAAGGGCTTGGTCGTCCGGTCCGCGACGAGGATCGTCGTGTTCGTGGCGAAGCCTTCGAAATTCTTCATCAGCATCGCCTTGAAGCCGTTGCCGCCGCCGAGCATGAAGAGCAGCATGAACAGGCCCCAGAACACGCCGAAGCCCGTCAGGAGGCTGCGGCTCTTGTTCCGCGTCAGGGTGTCGAGGATCTCTTTGAAGGTATCGATGTCCAGTTTCATGGCTAGTCGGCTCTAAGGGCTTCTATCGGCCGCACGCGCGCGGCTTTCCAGGCGGGAATCAGGCCGGCGACGGTGCCGGCGACAATCAGCAGCAGGGTCGCTTCCAGCGCTACGTCGACGCCGACCGTCGGGTCCACGATGCCGCGGAACTCCTCCCCCATCACGCTCATCGAATTCTTCCCCAGCACGAGGTTCACCACCTCGCAGACCGCCATGCCGGCGATCATCCCGAGGTAGCCGAAGACGCCCGTGATCGAGACCGCCTCGGCGATGATCAGCTTGATCAGCGCGCCGGGGGTCGCCCCGATGGCCTTGCGGATGCCGAATTCGTGGGTGCGCTCCTTGACGGTGATGAGCATGATGTTGCTGACGCCGACGATGCCGCTGAGCAGGGTGAAGAGGCCGATGATCCAGAGGCCGACGTTGAGCAGGTTCATGCCCTTGTCCATCATCAGGCTCTGGCGGAAGCGGTTGAAGACGCGGACGGCGGTCACGTCCGTCGGATCTGCGCGGTGGCGGGTGTTCAGGATGGCGCGGTAGCGGTTCTCGAAGGCTTCGTTCTCCTCCTCCGAGGCCAGGCCGTGGAAGGTAAAGGTAATGTCGTCGACGTACTGTCCCTTCGCGTAGATGCCCCGCAGGGTCGCATACGGGACGTAGAAGCTGGCGCCCATCGAGGAACGGTCGACCTTGAAGACGCCGACGACGAGCAGCGAGATGCCGGAGTCCGTGCGGACGCGCCGGCCGACGAGCTGCGCGTAGTCGGTCGAGCCGTCGAGCAGGTTCTCCGCGTCGCGGGAGCTGACGACGGCGACCTTGCGCTTGCCCGCCATGTCCTTCTCATTCAGGAAGCGGCCTTCCAGGATCTGGATCTTGTTCATCGCGGAGAATTCCGGGGTCACGCCCTCCAGCGTCGTCGCGAGGGAGCGCTTCCCGTAGCTGACGCGGATGCCGCTCTGGGAGATCGTCGGGGCGACCTCGTCGATCACGTCGGCGAAATCGGGGCCCGCGGTGATCCGGACGTCGGTCTCGTCAATCCGGATGCGGCGGCCTTCCTGCAGGCCGTCGTAGGGGACGGACGTCCGGCCGCCCCAGACCTCCATCACGTTGACGGAGATGTCGCCCATGTTGGCTTCCGTCGAGTGGCGCAGGCCGTTGCCGATGCCGAGCAGGACGATCAGCATGAAGAGGCCCCAGGCCACCGCGAAGCCCGTCAGGGCCGTGCGGAGCTTGTTCCGGCGGACGGATTCCCAAACTTCCTGGAAGAGGTTTCTCATGGCGTTACTCTTCGATGATGCCGTCCTTGATCCGGATGGTACGCCGCGTCTTTTCGGCGACCGTCGGGTCGTGGGTCACGATAATCATGGTTACTTTCTCCTCCCGGTTCAGCTGCGCAAGCAGGTCCATCACCTCCACGGAGGTCTTCGAGTCCAGCGCGCCCGTCGGCTCGTCGGCGAGGATGATGCGCGGGTGGGTGATCAGGGCGCGGGCGATCGCGACGCGCTGCTTCTGGCCGCCGGACATCTCGTTGGGATAGTGGGAAGCCCAGTCCTTCAGGCCGAGGCGGTCGAGGTACTCCATCGCGAGCGCGTGGCGCTTGCGGCGGCTGACGCCCTGGTAGAAGAGCGGCAGCTCGACGTTCTCGACGGCGGTCTTGAAGCTGATCAGGTTGAAGGACTGGAAGATGAAGCCGATCATCCGGTTGCGGTAGTCGGCGCCCTGGCGCTCGGAGAGGTCCTTGATCAGCTTGCCGTCGAGCCGGTACTCGCCGGTGTCGTAGTTGTCCAGGATGCCGAGGATGTTGAGCAGGGTCGATTTGCCGGAGCCGGAGGCGCCCATGATGGAGACGAATTCACCGGCTTCGATGCCGAGGGTCACGCCCTTCAGCACATGGAGCGGCTGCCCGTTGTTATAGGTCTTGTTGATGTCTTTGAGATCGATCAGCATAGGGTTCGTTTTGTTAAGTTAGTGTATCACCGCACTAACACACTGCAAATATAGAACGACTTTTTTTATCCTGCAAATATTTCACCGAAAAAACGAACAGGAAATAAAAAAAGCCGAAACGACACCTAACCGAGGAGTCCTTCGGGGATGGAGAGTTCGAGGACGCGGCGGTCGGGATCGAGGGAAAGGACCAGGTCCTCGTGGAGGGGAAGGATGACGGGGCCGGCCGGCGTTTCGACTTCGAGACAGGGGTTGGAGGGGATGTCGAGGAAGGCGGTGACGGGGCCGACGCCCTGCACGGTCCACCCGACGAAGTCCTCGAAGGACTCCTCCTCTTCGTCCTCGAAGAGGTCCTCTTCCATCCAGAGGGCGCGCCCGACGAGCTCTTCGGCGTCTTCCAGGGTCGCGACGTCCTCAAAGGCCAGGATGGCCTTGTCGTTTCCGCGCTGGCGGAAACTGCGGATAAAGAAGGGAACCGGCAATCCGTCGAATTCGACGAATACCGGTTCCCCGATGTTGATATCTTCCGGGGCGAGGTCACGCACACCGACGAGGATTTCCCCCTCGACGCCGTGGGACTTCAGCACCTTTCCGACCTGAAGCATTTTACGCCTCGGCAGGAGCTTCTTCCTCGGCGGGAGCAGCTTCGGCGGCCTCTTCCGCGGCCTTGGCGGCAGCGGCTTCAGCAGCTTCCTGCTTCTTCTTGGCGATGGCTTCGGCCCTTTCCTGGTTGACCTTGGCTTCGGCGGCGAGGGCTTCTTTCACCTTCTGCGCAGCGTCCTTGCTGATGCCAACCTTCTTTGCGTTGATCTTCGCGTCGCGCTCACCCTTCCAGGCATTCCACTTCGCGTCGGCCTGCTCCTGGGTCAGGGCACCCTTGGCGACACCGCCGTCGAGGTGGTGGCGGAGAAGGACACCTTCGTAGGAGAGGATACGGCGGGCGGTCAGGGTCGGTTCAGCACCGACTTTGAGCCACGCAAGCGCACGTTCCGAGTTCAGGACGATGGTTGCAGGATTGGTGTTGGGGTTGTAGGAGCCGATCTGCTCGATGAAACGACCGTCGCGAGGCGCGCGGGTGTCGGCCACGACAATGGTGAAGAATGCGAAATTCTTCTTTCCGTGGCGCTGGAGACGAATTTTAACAGCCATTGTGAATCTGTTTTAAATTAATAAATAAACCTTGGTTGTCCCTTCCCGAGGGACAAAAAAAGCCGGAATCACGATTCCAGCCTTTTGTGCGGACGGTGAGACTCGAACTCACACAGGCCAACGCCCACTACCCCCTCAAAGTAGCGTGTCTACCATTTCACCACGTCCGCAGAGTAGACCCTTTATTGTTTCGGGACTGCAAAAATAGGGATTATTCTTTAGTTTCCAAATATTTTCGGGAAAATTCGCACCCGCAATACCGCTGATTGTAAAAGTTCAATTCCTTGATCAGCTGGTTCCTCCGCTCCTGGAGGCCGTCCTTGCGCCAGTTCTTGTCCCACCAGGAGACGCCTTCGACCTGGCTGCAGGCCCATGCGCCGGCGGCGTTGACCTGGTCGAGGTTCTTCCAGCGGGAGGAAGCGAGGGTCGTCGCGAGGGTGTCGAAGCCGTTCGCGGCGGCGTAGCGGGCGGCACGCAGCAGGCGGTAGCGGAAGCAGGCGAGGCAGCGGGCGCCCCGCTCGGGCTCGTCCTCGCGGCCCTGCGCGGCCTCGCGGAGCCAGGCGGCGTGGTCGTAGGCGTCCTCGACCATCGCGACGCCGCACAGGGCCGCATAGCGCTTGCACTCCGACCGCCGGCGCTCGTACTCTTCGCGGGGGTCGATGTTCGGGTTGGAATAAAAGATGACGGGGCGGATGTCGCGGGCGAGCATCCACTCCAGGATCGCGGAGCTGCAGGGGGCGCAGCAGGTATGGAGCAGGACCTTATTCAATGGAGTCGATGTCGAGGAGGTCGTTCAGGATGGCGTAGGCGGTCAGGCCGGCGACGGTCTTGATGCCGGTCTTGGCGCTGATGTTCTTGCGGTGGGAGATGACGGTGTGGATCGAGATGTTGTGCTCGTCGGCGATCTCCTTGTTGATCTTGCCGCGGGCGACGCTGACGAGGATTTCCTTCTCGCGGGCGGTCAGGGCCTCGGACGCGCGGCTGCGGAGCGCATCCTTCGCGGCGGCGAGCCTGCGCTGCCGCCCGACGGACTGCAGCATCGGCAGCAGGACGTCGTCCTCGGCGCTGGTGTGGCAGAGGAGGTCCTTGTGGAGGAAGGCGAGGTAGTTCAGGAGGGCTTCCTTGCGGGCCGGGTCGGCGTCGGGCAGGTAGTCCCGGACGATGCGGACCAGGTCGTCGAGCTTCTCGTCGATGTTGCTATGCTCTTCTTCGTTGAATTTCAGCGACTTGCTGTCCTTGTCCGCGAGCAGGTCGCTGGCATAGGGGAAGATCTGCTCTTCTTCGAAGACGAAGTGGCGCTGCATTTCGGTCTTGAACTCCGTGAAGAACTTCCAGACGACTTCCCGGGATTTCTCCGGGCAGGGCTCCATCAGTTCGCGGAGGTCGTTCTCGATCTTCACGAGCGCCGTGTCGAGGTAATAAACGTGCGACTGCCGGAGGTAATCCACCAGCAGCGCTATCATCGATGTCGAACGTTCTTCCTGAAATGCCATAGGGCAAAGTTAATCATTTCCTGCTGCAATTGCAGCCGTATCCGCACCCGGAGCAGCCGCACCCGCAGCCTTTGCTCCGTCGCGAGCGGCGGGCGGCCCTGGCCGCCACGCACGCCGCAACAAGAACAGTTACCAAAACAATTACGGAAGCAGTATTCATAGTACAAGCAGGTATCCTATCCAGGCGCAGAGCCAGGCGACCGCGCACTGGAACAGCACCACGAAGCAGGCCCATCTCCCGCCGAGCTCCCGGCGCACCGCGGCGACCGCGGCGACGCAGGGCGTATAGAGCAGGCAGAAGATCAGCATCGGAACGGCCGTCACCGCCGTCAGGGCGGCGCCGACGCCGAGCACCTCCATCGTGGCAACCACGCTCTCCTTGGCGAGGAAGCCGGAAATCAGCGCCGTCACAATGCGCCAGTCCCCGAGTCCCAGGGGCTTGAAGACGGGCGCTATCAACGCTGCCAGCCAGGCGAGGATGCTGTCGTGGCTGTCCTCGACCAGCCGGAGATTAAAGTCGAACGACTGCAGGAACCAGATCACGAGGGTCGCCACGAAGATGACCGTGAAGGCCCGCTGGATGAAGTCCTTGGTCTTGTCCCAAAGCAGGTGGCCGACGTTCCGCGCAATCGGAAGCCGGTAGGTCGGGAGCTCCATCACGAAGGGCGCCGCCTCGCTGTGGGGGTGCATCCACTTGATGCACAGGGCCACCAGGATGCCGACGAGGATGCCGAGCAGGTACAGCCCGGTCATCACGAGACCGGCATGGCCCGGGAAGAAGGCGGCCGTGAAGAAGCCGTAGATCGCGATTTTCGCCGAGCAGCTCATGTACGGGGTCAGCAGGATCGTGATCCGGCGGTCCCGCGCCGAAGGCAGGGTCCGCGTCGCCATGATGCCCGGCACGGAGCAGCCGAAGCCGATCAGCATCGGCACGATGCTGCGGCCCGTCAGGCCGATGTGGCGGAGCAGCTTGTCCGACACGAAGGCGATGCGGGCCATGTAGCCGCTGTCCTCCAGCAGCGACAGGAAGAAGAAGAGCACGACGATGATCGGGAGGAAGCTCAGCACGGTCCCGACGCCGCCGAAGATCGCGTCGACGACGAGCGAGCGGACCGCCGGGCTGATGTCCCAGGAGACGAACAGGCTGTCGACCTGCCCGCCGAGCCAGGTGATGCCGGCGTCCAGGACATTCTGGAGCCAGAGGCCGACCACGTCGAAGGTCAGCCAGAAAATCAGGCCGAGGACGGCGATGAAGGCCGGGATGGCCGTCCACTTGCCGGTCAGGACCTTGTCTATCTTTTCGCTGCGGACGCGCTCCTTGCTCTCGACGGGCTTGGAGACCGTCCGCTCGCAGAGGCGGCCGATGAAGTCGTAGCGCATGTCGGCCATCGCGGCGTTGCGGTCCATGCCGCGCTGCGTCTCCATCTCGACAATCAGGTGCTCGACCGTCTCGCGCTCGTTCTCGCTGAGGCCGAGGAGGCCGGCGATCTCGGGGTCGCCCTCGATCAGGCGGCTGGCGGCGAAGCGGCGGGGGATACCGGCTTCGCGGGCATGCTCCTCGACGAGGTGCATGATGCCGTGGATGCAGCGGTGGACGGCGCCGCCGTGGTCCTCCTGGCTGCAGAAGTCCTGGCGGGCGGGTTTTTCCTGGTAGGTCGCGATGTGGAGGGCGTGCTCGACGAGCTCGTCGATGCCCTCGTTCTTCGCGGCGGCAATCGGGACCACCGGCACGCCGAGCAGGCGCTCCATCTCGTTCACGCGGACGCCGCCGCCGTTGCCGCGCAGCTCGTCCATCATGTTCAGGGCCAGGACCAGCGGGATTTCCATTTCCATCAGCTGGACGGTCAGGTAGAGGTTGCGCTCGATGTTGTTGGCGTCGATGACGTTGATGATGGCCTTGGGCTTCTGGCGGACGAGGAAGTCCCGGGAGACGAGCTCCTCGGGGGTATAGGTCGAGAGGGAGTAGATGCCGGGGAGGTCGGTCACGCAGGTATCGGGATGGCCTTTGATTACGCCGTCCTTGCGGTCAACCGTGACGCCGGGGAAATTGCCGACGTGCTGGTTCGAGCCGGTCAGGGCGTTGAAGAGGGTCGTCTTGCCGCTGTTCTGCTGGCCGGCGAGGGCGAAGGTCAGGACCGTGCCCTTCGGGACCTGGTTTTCGTGGTCGCGGGAGTGGTATTTGCCGGGTTCGCCGAGGCCCGGGTGGGCGTTGTGCTCGTGGAGGGAGAGGTTGTAGCCGAAGTCGACTTCCTCCGCGCTCCGCGGCTTTTCGGCGCTCGGGGCCCCGAGCGGGTCGACGGTGATTTGGGCGGCTTCGGCGAGGCGCAGCGAGAGCGCGTATCCCCGCACGAGGATTTCCACCGGGTCGCCGAGCGGCGCTCTTTTCAGCACCTTGACTTCGACGCCGGGGGTGACACCCATGTTCAGGAAGTGGTTCCGCAAGGAGCCGTTGCCCCCGACTTCCCGCACGACGCCCGCTTCGCCTGTCTTTAACTCCTTAACAGTCATTGTACCCATTCTCTTCAGCGCAAAGGTACGCATTTCCCCCCGCAACGCCAATCCCCATTTATGGCGATACCTCCACCTAGACGCAGAAAATACTATTTTCCTGAGATATCCCAAAAAAGGGCTACTCAGAAAAATAGTATTTTCTGCTTCCTTCTAACCTGTCATTCCGAGCGGAGCGAAGGAATCTGCTGCCGCGGGGATTAGATCCGGTTGCGGATCAGGAAGTAGTAGACCAGGAAGCCGATCCAGCTGGTCGCGAGGACGGCGACGGCGAGGAGGATCTTGATGATGAGGTCGAGTTTGGGTTTCTTGAAGATGTCAAGCACGCACCAGATAGCGCAGATGATACCAAGGATGTAAATAATGGTTCCCATCGTAAGTATGATTTATAGGTTAGTATTGTCTTTTCCGGCTAATAAAGATACGAAAAAAAATCATTTTTCAAACAGGCCGAAGAGGGCGGAGCCGGAGCCGGACATCGCGGCGTAGACGGCGCCGCGGTCGTAGAGGTCCTGCTTGAGGGCCGCGAGGGCCGGGTAGGCGGCGAAGACCGTCGCCTCGAAATCGTTGACCAGGAGGTCTTTCCATTCGGCGACGGGGCGGCGGAGGATGGTGGAGAGAGCGTAGGGCCGATGGTCGCGGGGGACGATGCCGCGGTAAGCGGCGGCGGTGCTGACGGAGATGCCGGCGGGGACGACGACCTCGATGCGCCAGGCGGAGAGGTCCAGGTCGAAGGGCTCGAGGATTTCGCCGCGGCCGGTGCCGAGCATCGGGCGGTTGTAGATGAAGAAGGCGCAGTCGCTGCCGAGGCGGGCGGCGCGGGCCGCGAGGGCGGCGTCGTCGAGCGGCAGCGAGAAGAGGTCGCGGAGCGCGCGCAGCGCGAACGCCGCGTCCGCGCTTCCGCCGCCGAGGCCCGCCCCGACGGGCGTCCGCTTTTCGAGCCGGATTTCGACCGGCGGCAGTCCGAACTCCGCGTCGAGGAGGCGGTAGGCCTGCATCGTGAGGTCGTCGGTCCAGGTCACCTCCGGCGAGCCGACGAACCGCGCCTCGCCCTCGCAGGGCACGATTTCCAGCCGGTCGCGGTACGCCTCGCAGGGCACGAAGAGCGTCTCGAGGTCGTGGTACCCGTCCGCGCGGCGGCGCAGGACGTGCAACCCCAGGTTCAGCTTGCAGTTCGGATACAGGATCATCGGTTCTCCAGCGCGCGAAGGATTTCCGCCACCAGCGCCTCGTCCGGAATCCGCGCGAGGACCGGCGACAGGAAGGAAATCATCTGCAGCGCCCGGGCTTCCGCCTCCGGGATGCCCCGGGAGCGCATATAGAACAGTTCGTCCGCGTTCAGCCGCCCGACGGTCGCGCCGTGGGAGCACTCCACGTCGTCGGCGTAAATTTCTAGCTGCGGCTTCGTCAGCGCCCAGGCGCCGTCGCTCAGCAGCAGGTTGTGGTTTTCCTGGTAGGCCTTGGTCCGCTGGGCGTCCCGCGCCACGTAGATCAGGCCGTAGAAGTCGGTCCGGGCCGTGCCGCCGACGACGCCCTTGAAGAGCTGCCGGGAGACGCCCCCGCCGACGTTGTGGCGGACGTCCATCCGGAAATTCACCCGCTCGTCGCCCGGGCAGAGGTACAGGCCGGCGGCGTCCAGCTCCGCGCCCTCCCCTTCGAGGTCCACGCGGACGGGCACGTCCGCGCTGACCCCCGGCAGGGCGACCAGCGTCAGCTTCAACCGCTCGCCGGGCCCGAGCGTAAAGCGCTCCGGCACCGCGTCCCGGCCCAATACGTAAATCTTTTCCATACGCTACCCTTCAATCCCGTCGAAGCCCCTCGACTCGATGATGTCCACGATTTCGCGCCCGCCGGTCCGGACGATGCGGCCGTCCTTCAGGACGTGGACCACGTCCGGCACGACGCTTTCCAGCAGCTTCTGGTAGTGGGTGATGATGATCGCCGACTTTTCCGGGCTGCGGAGCGCGTTCACGCCGTCCGCCACGATCTTCAGCGCGTCGACGTCCAGTCCGCTGTCCGTCTCGTCAAGGATCGCGAGCGTCGGCTCGAGCATCGCCATCTGGAAAATCTCGTTGCGCTTCTTCTCGCCGCCGGAGAACCCGACGTTGACCTCGCGCTTCGCAAACTCCCCTTACATCCCGACGAAGGCCATCTTCTCCTTCAGCAGTTTCAGGAACTCCGCCGGCTTCAGCTCGGGGAGCCCCGCCGCCTTGCGGCGCGCGTTGACGGCGCTCTTCATGAAGTTCGTGATGCTGACCCCCGGAATCTCGATCGGATACTGGAACGACAGGAACATCCCCGCCCAGGAGCGCTCCTCCGGGCTCATCGCGAGCAGGTCCTTCCCCGCATAGCGGACGCTCCCTTCGGTCACGACGTAGTCCGGCCGCCCCGTCAGCACCGCGGACAGCGTGCTCTTGCCCGCCCCGTTCGGTCCCATCACGGCGTGGACCTCGCCCCGGCGGATCACCAGATCCACCCCTTTCAGGATTTCCTTCTCCCCGACCGTCGCGTGGAGGTTCTTGATTTCCAGTAAGATCTCACTCATATAGAAAGCGTTTTCAGTCGTTTTTCCGGTAAAGTCTGTTCCAGTGGACCAGCGAGACGATTCCGTTGATGAGGTACAGTCCGCTGACCACCGGCATGAAAATGTTCCCCACGCTGAGGTGCAGCGCAATCTGCACCACGTTGACCACGATCCAGGCGATCCAGCACTCCCATTTCTTCTGCGCCGAAAGGAACTGCGCCATCAGGATCAGCACCGTCAGGCAGGAGTCCAGGTAGGGCTGCGGGTCCGCCGGGAACAGGCGGCGCAGCAGCCAGCCCCAGACGGCGGCAATCACCAGCACGGCGCCGATGCAGAGCGCCCGCTCCGTCCATCCCAGCTTCGTGACCCGGAGCGCGGAGGCATCGTCGGCGCTGCGCTCTTCCGCGCGGGGGTGGGTCCAGCGCCAGTGGCCCATGATGTTGATGCCGAGCGAGACGGGCTGCAGCAGCAGCGACGCCAGCAGGTTCTTGTCCCAGAACAGGAAGAAGAGCGAGACCGTGTAGAGGTAGCCCACCCAGAAGTTGTACTTGCTGTTCCGGCCTGCGAGGAACACGCAGGTCAGGCCCAGCACCGCCGATATGAGGTCCAGAATGTTCATAGGCCTATCCTACCGAGCCTTCCAGGGAGACCTGGAGGAGTTTCTGCGCCTCGACGGCAAATTCCATCGGGAGGCGGGACAGCACGTCCCGCGCGTATCCGTTCACGATCAGCCCGACCGCATCCTCCGGGGAGATGCCCCGCTGGTTGCAGTAGAAGAGCTGGTCTTCGCTGATTTTCGAAGTGGTCGCCTCGTGCTCGACGGTCGCGGTCGGGCAGGCGCTGCGGATGTCCGGGAAGGTGTGGGCGCCGCAGCGGGAGCCGATGAGGAGGCTGTCGCACTGGGAGAAGTTCCGCGCGCCGGCGGCGCTGCGGTTCATCCGGACGAGGCCGCGGTAGCTGTTTTCGCTGCGGCCGGCGCTGATGCCCTTGGAGACGATGCGGCTGCGGGTGTTGCTGCCGATGTGGATCATCTTGGTGCCGGTGTCGGCCTGCTGGAGGTTGTTCGTGACCGCGACGGAGTAGAACTCCGAGGAGGAGTTGTCGCCCTGGAGGATTGTGGAGGGGTATTTCCAGGTGATGGCGGAGCCGGTCTCGACCTGGGTCCAGGAGAGGTGGCTGCCGCTGCCACGGCAGATGCCGCGCTTCGTGACAAGGTTCAGGATGCCGCCGCGGCCCTCCGCGTCGCCGGGGTACCAGTTCTGGACGGTCGAGTAGCGCACGTCGGCGTCCTTCTCGACGATGATCTCGACGACGGCGGCGTGGAGCTGGTTCTCGTCGCGCATGGGGGCGGTGCAGCCTTCCATGTAGCTGACGCTGGCGCCTTCGTCGGCGATGATGAGGGTGCGCTCGAACTGGCCGGTGCCGCTCGCGTTGATGCGGAAGTAGCTGGAGAGGTCCATGGGGCAGTGGACGCCCTTGGGGATGTAGCAGAAGGAGCCGTCGGAGAAGACGGCGGAGTTCAGGGTCGCGTAGTAGTTGTCACCGACGGGGACGACGGAGGCGAGGTACTTGCGGACGAGGTCCGGGTGCTCGCGGACGGCCTCGGAGAAGCTGCAGAAGATGATGCCTTTCTCGGCGAGGGTCTTGCGGAAGGTCGTCGTGACGGAGACGGAGTCGAAGACGGCGTCCACGGCGACGACGCCCGCCAGCGCTTCCCGCTCCCGCAGGGGGATGCCGAGCTTCTCGAACGTCTTCTCGAGCTCGGGGTCGATCTCCTTCGGGCGGTCGGCATCCTTCTTCGGGGCGGCATAGTAGATGATGTCCTGGAAGTCGATCTTCGGCAGGGTGAGGTGGCCCCAGCGGGGCTCTTCCATTTTCTGCCAGCGGCGGAAGGCGTCGAGGCGGAACTCCAGGAGCCAGTCCGGCTCCTGCTTCTTCGCGGAGATCATCCGGATGATGTCCTCGCTCAGCCCCTTCGGGACGTATTCCTGTTCGACCTCCGTGACAAACCCTTCCTTGTAGGTCTGCTGCGTCAGGTCCTGGAGTATGTTCTTTTCTTCGTTCACGGTTAGAACTACAAAATTAATTTGTATTTTTGATAACTATGAACAGTTTCGGCAGAATTTTCAAGGTTTCCCTGTTCGGGGAGTCGCACGGGGACAGTATCGGGGTCGTGATTGACGGCGTGCCGGAAGGCATCGCGCTGGAGCGGGAGGATTTCCTCTTCGACATCGGCCGCCGGGCGCCCGGACTGAAGGGCACGACCGCCCGGAAGGAGTCCGACGAACCCGTGTTCCTGAGCGGCATCTACGAGGGCCATACGACCGGCGCGCCGCTCGCCGTCGTCTTCCGCAACGAGAACACCCGCTCCGCCGACTACGCCCAGTTCGACGCGATGCCGCGGCCCGGCCACGCCGACTTCGTGGCGGCCGTGAAATGGGACTGGGAGAACGACCCGCGCGGCGGGGGCCACTTCTCCGGCCGGCTGACGCTGCCGCTCGTCGCGGCGGGCGTGGTCGCGAAGAAGGTCCTCGAGGACATCGACATCCATGCCGAGCTGATCGAGGTCGGCGGCGAGAAAGATGCCTCCCGCTGGGAGGCGCTGCTCGAGGCGGCCGCGCAGGAAGGTGACTCCCTCGGCGGCATCGTCGAATGCCGCGTGGACAACGTCCCGATCGGCCTCGGGGAGCCTTTCTTCGATTCCGTCGAATCGCTGATTTCCCACGCCGTCTTCGCGATGCCCGGCGTGCGCGGCATCGAGTTCGGCGACGGCTTCCGGGCCCCGCGGATGAAGGGGTCGGAGCACAACGACCCGTTCGGGCCGGACGGCCCCGCGAAGAACGGCGCCGGCGGCGTCAACGGCGGGATTACGAACGGCGCGCCGATCGTCTTCCGCGTCGCCGTGAAGCCGACTTCCAGCATCGCGAAACCCCAGCGGACCTGGAATTTCAAGGACAAGAAGATGGATACCCTCTCCGTCAAGGGGCGCCACGACGTCTGCTTCGCGCTCCGGACCCCGGTCGTCATCGAGGCCCTGACGGCCCTCGTCCTCGCCGACCTGGTATAACCTGGTATAAGCGGAAATACTGTTTTTTCTGAGGCGGCGTTTTTTCGACGATCTCAGGAAATACTGTTTTTCCGTTTACTACATCGGCTTGATGCGCCGGGAGAGGCGCGCGGCGAGGCCGGGGAAGAAGCGCTTGATGGGGAGCATGATGAGCTCCTTGCTGCCGACGGGGACCTCGCGGCGGGAGCGGCGGATGCCGCGGATGATGATGCGGGCGGCCTTTTCGGGCGTGATGCCGCCGGCCTGGCCGGGATCCATGACTCCGTGGGGGACGCCTCCCTTGTCGAGGGAATTCACAGAGATATTGGTGCGCACGCGGCCGGGGCAGATGAAGGTCACGCGGAGGCCCTTGGCGTAGTATTCCGCGCTCAGGGTCTCGAACCAGCCGTAGAGCGCGTGCTTCGAGGCGCTGTAGGCGCAGCGGAGGGGGAAGCCGAAGCGGCCGGCGATCGAGGTCGTGACGGCGATCTTGCCGCCGCCCGCGGCGACCATCTTCGCGGCGATTACCCGCGCGAGCGTCGTCGGGGCGAAGAAGTTGACTTCCAGGATCAGGCGGTTCATCTGGGGCGGGGTGTCCTCGACCGTCGTACGCTGGCTGATGCCGGCGTTCAGGTAGAGGATGTCGATGCGGCCGGCGGCGGCCCAGGCCTCTTCCGCCAGGGCTTCGAGGCCCTCGGGGTTGCGGAAGTCGTACGGCCGGACGAGCACCTCCGGCGCCCCGGCCGCGCGGCACTGCGCCGCGACCTCGACGAGCTTCTCCGGCTCGTGGGAGGTCAGCACCAGCTTCGCGCCCTCCGCCGCCCAGCGCAGCGCGCACGCCTCTCCGATACCGGACGAAGCGCCTGTAATCCAAACGGTTTCCATAGAATTATCCCTTGATTTTCTCGCGCATGAAGATGCCCATCAGCCGGAAGAGGATTTTCGGCAGGAGCTTCTCCGGGTCGCGCTTCTTCATGTCGATGACGATGCCGAGCTTCTTCGCGACCGGGACCTTGTAGGTCTCGACCAGCTCGATCAGCGTCCCGTCCGGATCCTCGATGTAGGCGAAATGGCCGGAGGCCTCGCCCATGTCGAAGATCTCCCCGTTCGGACAGCTGTCGACCGTGAAAGGATGGCCTTTCGCGGCGCAGACTTTCTTGAATTCCGGAAGGTTGATGACGTCGAAGCAGACCTGGATGAAGCCGGGGTCGCCCCAGAAGCGGCCTTCGTAGATCTTGCGCGGGGTGCGGTCCAGGGCCTGGACCAGCTCGATGGTGCTCGTGCCGAGCAGCCCGAGGAAGCCGCCCTTCCGCGGGGCGGAGTCGCCGAGGATCACGCGGCGGTACCGCTGCTCCCCGCCGCACAGGAAGCCGTCTTCCCAGTACGGGCCGGTCGTGTCGCTCAGGACGACATCATAGCCGAGCAGCTCGCGGTAGAACCGGACGGCGGCGTCCATGTCGGTCACGCCGATCACGGCACCGGAGACGCCGCCCGTCAGGCGGTGTTGCTCGATAAAGACATCCTTCCGCTCGACAAGCTGGAACCAGTTGCCGTACAGGTCCTTGACATAGAAGCAGGGCGTCCCGTCCGGGAGTTTCCCGACGGCGCTGCAGTCCTTCCACTTCGCGGAAATCTCGCGGTGGAAGGCCTCCACGTCCCGGCACTTGATCTTGGCGGCGAAGACCCCGAGGTCGCCGACGGCAATCTCGAAGCCGACCGGCTGCGGCGTCCGCCCGGAGAACTTCCAGATCTCCAGTCCGCCGCCGCCCTGCAGGCTGACGGCGATGCAGGCATGCCGCTTCTGCGGCTTGCCCCCGGTATACGGAAGCATCCGCTCCGCGACGGTATCGTCCTCCAGGATCCGGATGTCGATCCCGAACATCTCAATGAACCAGTCCCAGGATTTGTGGAAATCGACGGTGCCCACACCCACCTGCTGAATCGCGCCTACAGTGTAATTCGCCATAATTGTAAAATCTGGGTAAAAATAGCACAATTTCCCGAATATCCGAAATCCCGCCTGGTCTCCTTCACCCTCTCCTTCCTCTGCCACTCCCGCCGCGGCACTGCGCCCCGCATCACCCGCTGGCTCCGCCGTCCCCTACCCGCCATACATATCTGTTCCAGCGCCTTTCAAATAACGCTCCCGTCCCCGCCCCATCACCCGCCGCCCCAGCGCTCCCCACAGCTCCCCAGCCTCCCGACCCGCTCACAAAAGACACAATCTCGCCCCTTTCGTGTCTCAAAACCCCATCCGGCCCCGCCAAAGACACATTTTCGCCCAAACTGTGTCTGGCGGACAGCGCCGAGGCGGCTGGCGGCAGCGGCGGTGGCCGGAGCGGGGGCGGAAGTGAGGGAGGCCTGCGGGTTTTTGGACCGCCTCCATCAAAAAAGGCGGTTTTTGAGGGAGACCTGCAAGATTTTGGACCGCCTCCATCACCCGGTGCCGGAATGAGCGGCAGAATGGATGGATGGAGCGGTTCGAAATGACGGGGGCGGGGCGGGACGAGGCGAGGCGGGGGACAGATGCCCGAACAGGACGGGCATGACAGGGGTGGGCGGAAAAAGGAGGTTGGTATTGCTGGAACCTATGGCCGCCCGCGGCCGTATGAGCGGGAGGGGCCCGCAAGCGCAGCGCAGTGGGAGGGACGAGCAGTCGCAGACTGCGAAGGGTTCCAGGAATACCAGCCTCCTTTTTTCCGCCGGCCCGGGGACAAAAAGACTATTTGATCAGGACAAACCGGGAGGTTTCAGCCATGTCCCCGTTTAAAAGGAAGTATGTGCGAGACCTATCTCCTTTGTACTGCGTTATTTTGGCAATGGTATCCTGCGAACTGTTCCGCCAGGGCATGGCTGTTGGAGCCCGGACGGAGACTGGTGGATATGACAACTACTTTTTTCATGCACCGTGACTCCAGAACTACCACTCGACAAGCCAGCGTTCCAGTTCCGTCTTCCACTCTCGGCTGTAATGGAACCAGGGTCCTTCGCACCAGCCATGACCTCCGGTAGGATAGATGTGTAGCACAGATGGGATCTTTCGGGCCTGCAATTCCT
>JAFRVZ010000039.1 GCA_017438265.1 Bacteroidales bacterium | reverse complement strand
GGTCGGCGAGATCTACGGCGTCCGGCTGGTGGCTCCTCAGAAGTGAGGTGAGCGCACCGGGACGTCGGCCTTGGCGCCGGACAGGGTGCGGACCTCGTACGAGGTGATGCGGCCGTCGGCCCAGTCGAAGTCCACGACGTAGCCGCCGCGGGCGCGCAGGCCGCGGACGGAGCCTTCCGTCCAGGCGGCGGGCAGCGCCGGGAGCAGCACGATCGCGTCCTCGTGGCTCTGCAGCAGCATTTCCGCGATGCCGGCCGTCACACCGAAGTTGCCGTCGATCTGGAACGGCGGGTGCGCGTCGAAGAGGTTCGGATAGGTATTCCGCTGGAACAGGTTCTTGATGATGAGGAAGGCGTGGTCGCCGTCCTGCATCCGGGCCCAGAAGTTCGTTTTCCAACCCAGGCTCCAGCCCGTGGCCCTGTCGCCGCGCTGGATCAGCGTGTTGCGCGCGGCCTCGAACAGCTCGGGCGTGCGCGTCGGGGTGATCTGGTCGGAAGGATACAGGCCGTAGAGGTGCGAGATGTGGCGGTGCTGGTCGTTCGGGTCGTCCCCGTCCTCGATCCACTCCTGCAGCTGCCCGTACTGGCCCACGGCCATCGGCGGCAGCTTTGCGAGCGTCTCCTGCAGCTTCGCGCGGTAATCGGCCTCATCCAACCCTAAGATTTCGGACGCCTTCAAGGTGCTGGAGAGGGCGTCGCGGACAATCTGCGTGTCCATCGTACAGCCGGCCGTAATCGGGGATTTCTTGCCCATGGGCCCGTGCTCCGGGCTCACGGAAGGGACGACCACCAGATAGCCGTTGCGCGGGTCCGTCTGCAGGTAATCCAGGTAGAAGTCCGCCGTTCCCTTGATGACCGGGTACCACTCGCGGAGGAAAGCCTCGTCCTTGGAGAAGAGGTAATGGGTCCACAGGTGAGTCGCCAGCCAGGCGCCGCCGTTGGGGTACATGCCCCAGAAGGCGCCGTCCACGGGGCCCGCGATGCGCCAGAGGTCCGTGTTGTGGTGCGCCATCCAGCCGTCGCAGCCGTACATCTGCCGCGCCGTGACCGCGCCGGTCTCCGACAGGTCCTTGATCATCCCGAAGAAGGGTACGAGGGTCTCGTCGAGACCGCACACGTCGGCGGGCCAGTAGTTCATCTGGGCGTTGATGTTGATCGTGTACTTGCTGTCCCACGGAGCCATCACCTCGTCGTTCCAGATGCCCTGGAGGTTTGCCGGCTGGCCGCCGGGCTGGGAGGAGCTGATCAGCAGATACCGGCCGTAATTGAAGATCAGGGCCACCATGCCCATGTCGTCGCTGTCCTGGAAAGCCTCCTTGCGCTTATTCGTCGGAAGGGCCGCATTCGCGCCGGAGCGCAGCTTGATGGAGCAGCGGCCGTACTGCTCGCCGTAGGCGGCCTCGTGCCGCGCGAGAAGCTTTTTGTAGGAAAGCTTCGCGGCGGCCGCCAGGCCGGCCTTCGCGGCGGCGGATTCGTCGCCGGAAATGTCGTGGTAATTGACGTAATTCGTCGCGGCGTTCACCAGCAGGGTCACGTGCGTCGCGCCGGAAATGGTCAGTTGCTTGTCCTCGGCGACCACTTTTCCGTCACTGATCACCTGCGTGCGGCACTCGGCCGTGAGCCCGCCGGGAATGCCCTCGTGCTCCACGCCCTTGATGCGTGTCACGAGCGTTTTTCCCTCGGCAGCAACCTCGAAGGGGAATTTGCAGTCCTGCGTGAGGGAGAACGTCAACGCGCCCTTCTTGCTGGCGTCCAGCCGGATGACGAGGACGCGGTCGCGCAGCGAGGCGAACGCGCTCCGCGTGTAGCGGACGCCGCCCGCCGTGAAGCCGACCCCCGCGACGGCGCGGGTCAGGTCCAGGTCGCGGCAGTAGTCGTCGACCTCCTCCGGCATGTTCTCGAAATGCATCCGGAGGCTGCCCAGCGTGAGGAACCGCTGGCCGTGCGGGCCGGGAATGAACTCTTTGTTGATGAGCGCTTCCGCTTCCTCTTCGCGTCCCGCATAGATGAGCTGGCGGACCTCGTCGAGGTGCTCGAGGGAGGTCTTGCTGTTGTTGTCGTGCGGCGAGCCGCTCCAGAAGGTCGATTCGTTCAGCTGGATGGTTTCGTCGGCGACGCCGCCGAACACCATCGCGGCCATCTGGCCGTTGCCCAGGGGCAGGGCTTCGAGCCACCGGCCGGCCGGGGCGTCATACCACAGACGTTCCTGGTCTCCGGCGACCTGGGCCGGCTGCGCGCAGGCCATCATCGCAATCGCGAGGGCAAAAAGGGAAAAGAGTTTCTTCATATCGGGTCCGTTCTTTTTCTCGGGAAACAAATGTAATGATTTCCAAGGAAAAGGACAACGGAACCCGCCTCACTTCGCCCGCATCGACCGGAGCAGATACAGGATCGGGAAGATTTCCAGACGGCCGATGAGCATCTCGGTCATGCTGGTGGCCTTGAGGACGGTCGGGAAGGCCGCGAAGTTGGACATCGACCCCACCTCGCCGAAGCCGGGACCGACATTGCCGATGCACGCGACCGAAGCGGTGACGCCCGTGGTGAAATCCAGGCCGAAGGAAAGGTTGACGGCGGCGAAGACCACCACGATGAGCAGGTAGCAGAAGATGTAGCTGTAGGCGTCGTTCACCAGCTCGTCCGAGCGCATCCGCCCATCGACCCGGACCGTCTGGACCAGGTGCGGGCTCACGGTGAGGCCGACTTTCCGGTAGATGCCCTTGGCGGCCAGGATGGCG
>JAFRVZ010000038.1 GCA_017438265.1 Bacteroidales bacterium | reverse complement strand
GTCCAGACCGATCCTTTTGTCCCGGTAGGAGTGAGTCGCCAGCGAGATCAGATAGCCGATATAGCGGTTTCTGCCCGCCGCGTGGTCGATGGCGCGGCCGATGGCGTCCTCGGTGGCGAAGGGGACCTCCGGAACGGCGCCGTCGAGATAAGCCTCCACCCCGGCGATGGTTTCGTCGTCCATCTTCTCGCCTTCGCCGTTGAGAAGCTTGATGCCGTTGTCGTAATAGGGGTTGTGGCTGGCCGAGATCATGATGCCGCAGTCAAACCGCTCGTTCTTGGTGATGTAGGAAACGCTGGGCGTGGTGGTGACGTGCATCAGATAGGCGTCGGCGCCGGACGCCACGATCCCGGAGATCAGGGAGCTTTCGTACATATAGCTGGAAAGGCGCGTGTCCTTGCCGATGACGATCCTGCCCCGTCTGCCGTTCCGGGAATAGTAATTGCCGAGATATCTGCCGATCTTATAGGCGTGTTCGCTGGTCAGATCGACTCCCGCCTTGCCGCGGAAGCCGTCGGTTCCGAAATATTTTCCCATCGGTTCCTCCTCAAAGCCTGGAGGCGGCCGCCTCGTCCAGATAGAAGGTCACGTCGGGATGCAGCTGCAGCACTGCGGCGGGCACCGAAAGATCGATGGGACCTTTGACCGATTTCGCCACGGCGTCGGCCTTGTTTTCGCCCAGAGCGATCAGGATCACGCTTTTCGCGTTCATCACGGTCCTGATGCCCATGGAGATCGCATGGGTCGGCACCTCATCCGGGGAGGCGAAGAAGCGGGCGTTGGCCATTCTGGTGTTCTCGGTCAGCTCGATCTCGTGGGTCGGAGAGTTCAGCGGCGTGCCCGGCTCGTTGAAGCCGATGTGTCCGTTCTGTCCGAGGCCGAGAAGCTGCAGGTCGATGCCGCCGGCAAGGCCGATCATATCCTCGTATTCTTCGGCGTTTTTCGCGATATCGCCGAGGCCCGAGGGCACGAAGGTCTTCTTCGGGTCGATATCGATCCCCTGAAAAAGGTTGTGATCCATAAAGTAACGGTAGGACTGGTCGTGATCGCCCGAAAGGCCCACGTATTCATCCAGATTGAAGGAGGTCGCCTTGGCGAAGGAAAGCTTCTTTTCCGCGCACAGCCTCTGAAGCTCCCGATAGAGTCCCAGCGGCGTGGAGCCGGTGGCAAGGCCGATCACGGCGTCCGGCTTTTTGTTCAGAAGGGTCACGTACCGTTCCGCCGCAAATCTTGCCAGCGCTTCGGGCGTATCCACGATGATTTTCATAGGGTCTCTCCCGCGGGCGTAGGATTTTGCTTTTGGGAAAAAGCAAGCCGCCCTCTGATTTTTTATTATACACCAAAACCGCCCGTCTGTGCAAGTTTTTTCTGTCTGCCGGGTCATCCGCCGTGCGAACGTCCGGAAGCGCCGTCCGGGAGAAGAGAAAACGGAGGCGCGTTCCGGATGGAACGCGCCTCCGCAGGGTTCGTTTGGGACCGTCAGGCGTCGATCAGAGCAGCGAGAGCTCCAGAGCGCACTTGGCGTTGTCGGGATTGAGCTCCAGGCTCTTCGCGAAGAGCTCCTTCGCGCCGGCGACGTCGCCGTTGTAGAGGGCGCCGTAGCCCAGCATGTAGTTGAGGTTGGCGACCTTGACGCGCCGCGGATCGTCGATGAAGGACAGATAGAAGAACCGTCCGCCGATGCCGCGTCCGCCTGCGCCTCTCTTGTCGGCCATCTGCTCCTCCCAGGAGAGGATGGCGCGGCGCATGGTCGCCTGAGCCTGCATTTCCTTGCCGGCAAGCTTGGCGATCTTGGCGGCGTAATAGGTGAACTCGCCGCCCATGCTCCACATGCCGCGGTTGTCGATCTTGGAGATGTGATCGATGATCTCCTTGGCCTCGTCGGTTCTGCCCAGTCTGGACAGAGCCTCCGCTTCGTAGTAACGGTAAGGCACCGTGGTGCTTTCGTTCCAGAAGGAGGCGTGGAGGTTCGCCGGGATGTTGACGGCGGCCTGGAAGTACTCGAGAGCCTTCTCGTAGTTGCCTTTCGCCAGCTCCTTGCGTCCGGCGGCGAAGCGGCCGAACATATAGGTGTCGGCAATGGCGAACTCGCCGCCTTCGCCCGGGGTGAAGGTGTGGCCCAGCATGACCTCAAGCGCCTTGTCGTATGCGCCGCAGGCGTTGTAGGCCTTGGCAAGCTCGAGGACGATGTCGTCGCCGTGTTCCTTCGGGAAGTTCGCCTTGATATACTCGGCTCTCTCCTCGCCGGGGACGCCGACGGCGGCCATCAGGAAGCTGACCTCGTTCAGGAGCTGCTCGTCGCCCGGCTTGAGCGCGACGGCCTTCTTCTGATAATCGAGGGCTTCTTCTCTCTTGTCGAGGTGGCTGTAGTAGGCGACGGCCAGGTTCCGGTAGGGAACGTAGAAGTCGGGGCTGGCTTCGATCGCTTTCTTCCAGCACTCGGCGGCGTATTCGAACTGCTTCTTGTCGTAAACCACGTCGCCCAGAAGGTACCAGGCGGTGCCGTCCTTTTCGTCGGCGGCGACGGCGGCCTTCAGAGCCTTGATCTCGTCGAGGCGGTACGGGAAGATCTCCACGATGGGCTTCTTCGAGGCTTCGGCACGGGCGGCCTTGGCGCAGTCGCACTTGCCGAGCTTCTCATAAGCGTAGCCCAGAGTGTAGAGAGCCATGGTGGAGGCGCCGCGGTTGGCCTTCAGGCCTTCGAGGACTTCGGCCGCTTCTTCGCAGAGACCGGCGTTGATCAGGTCGTAAGCGACGTCGATGCAGGTCTGGGACGGGTTGGAGTTCATCTTCTGCGCGTCGTAGAAGGCGGCGAGATCTTCTCCGGCGATCTTGATCCTCAGGTAGCGGGCAAGCTGATTCAGCTTGTCGGCGGCAAGGATCTTGTCCAGACGGGCGACGGCGCAGTCCTTCCTGCCCAGGCGGTAGAGCGCATAGGCGGCGTACGGACCGGCCAGCGGATGCGCGGATTCCTTGTCAAGCGCGCGCTCGGCGTGATCGAGCATCTTGTCGAATTCGCCGCGTCTGCCGTCGATGGCCGCGATGAAGGACATGCTCTTCGGAATGGCGTTGTAGCTCCAGGTGGCCTTGTAGAAGGTGTCGTAAGCCTTGTCGTCCTGATCCAGATACAGATAGCACAGACCGAGCAGGTAGCTGATCGTGCCGTCCTTCGGATTGGTGTTGTAGGCGTTCTGGACCTTCAGGGCCTTTTCGAGGTATTCAACAGCCTCGGCGACCTTGCCGGTACGGTAGAGATATTCGCCCATGCCGATCAGGGACGGGAGATGATCGGGCTCGTATTTCAGAGCTTCGAGATAATAGACGTCGGGCTTCAGGAGCGGATCGCGGTACTGATCGATGTGGAGACCCGCGATGTAGTTGTCCTGAGCGGTCTTGAGCTTGTCGGGGGTCGGGATGCCCGGATTGTCCTTCGGGATATGGACGTAGTCCGGGGTGATCTCGGTATAGCTGAAGATCTCCCTGCCGCAGGAGGCGACCAGCTTCACGGTGTACTTCGCGTCGCTGAGCTCCGCGCCGAACTCCAGGCAGTCGCCCGGAGCGAGGGTGACCTTTTCTTCCAGCGCGACCTTGTCGCCGTCCAGGACCGTGAGGGTCGCGTTTTCGGTGACGCGGGTGACGTTCAGGCGGACCTTGCTGTCTTTGCCGGCTTTGTCGACGGCAACGGCGGCGTCCAGATTCGCAAAGGTGACGTACTTGATGTTGCGGGTCGGATACCAGTACTGCGAGAAGGTCTTGGTCTCATAGGGGGCGAGCCAGGTGAAGTCGGGCTGGTCGTCGGTGTAGGAGCCGGCCATCAGTTCGGCGTACGGGCCGTCGGTATCGGTCAGAGCGTCTTCCCAGTTGGCGGCGTTCTTGCCGTAGCCCCAGGTAAACATCTTCTTGCCCGGCGCGATGTGGTGGTTTGCCACGTGAATGGTGCCGCAGTCTCTGGAGTAGTCGTAGCCGCCGAAGAAGTCGAACTTCGAAGGCGCCGCGAAGTAGGAGTTGGAGCCGCGGGTATTCTTGTGCCAGCTGATGTCGGTGGGTTCTTCAAATCTTTCGGAACCGTACTGACCCTGCGCGATCGGGAAGGTGGTGTGGCTTCTGTCGTAATGATGATGCGCCCAGGTGACGTCGGGCGGGAAGATCAGGCGGTACTGTTCGTGTACGCGAACGGCGCCGTTTTCCCACCACAGGAATGAATGCTCGGTGGCGGTGCGGTTGGTGATCTTCACGCGGGTCTCAAAGTAGCTCGCATCCGGACGCAGAACGATGCCGACCATGCCCTTGGTACGGTCGGAAGGATCGCATTCGGAAAGCCAGCAGATCGCCGTGCCGTCCTCTTCGGTTTCGATGGTGTAGTCCACCGGCATGAAGGTCGACGGGCGATGATGGAACGGCCAGTTGAATTCGATGCCGCCGGAGATCCAGGAACCGAAGGCGCCGATCAGAGCCGGCTTGATGACGTGCTGACGATAGAGGAAGTTGTAATCGTTCTTCTTGTCGTACGCCTCGAACACACGTCCGCCGAGCGCGGGGATCATGCAGACGCGGATGTAGTCGTTCTCCAGACGAACGACGTCCCATTCCTTGTCGGCGCGATGAATGCGGTCGACCTTGTTGATGACGCGGTTCGGATAGGGGTTGCCGGAGGTTCCCTGATGTCCGCGGGTCTCGGCGAACATCGGCATTTCTTCGGCAGGCGGAGCGGGATAAGTGGGGATCGTCCACTTTTCCACGACAGCGGTTACAGGCTTGCTCATGAAAACCAGTCCATCCTTTCTTTCGAACAAGTTTTAGAATCGGAAGCTTTAACCATCCATTCCAGTTTGATTATATCGCACTTCCCCCGGAATTGCAAGGGGGAGCCGGTCATTTCTCTGTGCCTTTTTCGCGCCGAAATGTTGCCCTCTCTTTCCCTTTTGCCGGGCTTTTGCGGCTGTTTCCCCGCATCTTCTTCTCTTCGCGCCGATACGGGTTCGCGCGGCGGAACGCCCGTTCCGCCG
>JAFRVZ010000037.1 GCA_017438265.1 Bacteroidales bacterium | reverse complement strand
GTTAATGAAATTCGCTTGGACGACGCATCGGCCTCCCACGGCCCTCCAAGGCCTATTGCCCATCCAAGCGAGGCCATTTCGCCGCGCTTGGACACGCACCCCCTCTTCCAGCGTCCTCCAGGGCACATCCCCAGTCCAAGCGAATTTCATTAACGCCTCCTCCCTCGCCGCCTCTGTCTCAGCTCCGGTGTATCCCGCTCCGGCGCGCTTCGGCGCGGCCCTGCCGCTACGCATTGACACCCCGACCCCCGCTGGAGAGCGCTGCAGGGCCTCCGCCCCGCTCCGGCGCGCTTCGGCACGTCCCTGCCGCTACGCATTTGCACCCCGCCCCCCGCTGGAGCGCGCTGCAGGGCCTCCGCCCCTGCAAATGCGTAACCGCCGCCCCGCTCCGGCGCGCTTCGGCACGTCCCTGCCGCTACGCATTTGCACCCCGACCCCCGCTGGAGCGCGCTGCAGGGCCTCCACCCCTGCAAATGCGTAGCCGCCGCCCCGCTGGAGCGCGCTGCAGGGCCTCCGCCCCTGCAAATGCATAACCGCCGCCCCGCGCCAGTTGCCGCCCGCTGCCTTGCCGTCGCCTGCCAGACACGAACTGGGTGGAAATGTGTCTGCGGCGGGCGAAAAGGGGGTTGGGAGACACGATTTGGGGCGAAACGTGTCTTTTGCGGGCAGAAGGGAGGATGAGAGACACGAATTGGGTGGAAATGTGTCTGCGGCGGGCGAAAAGGGGGTTGGGAGACACGATTTGGGGTCGAAATGTGTCTTTTGGGGCAGAGGAGGGGGAGGGGATCAGGGGGCGAGGAGGGCGAGGGCGTCGTCGAGGGTGAGGGCGTCGGCGAGGGTGTAGCCGCCGTTGCGGGTGCGGCGGAGGTCGTCGAGGAAGGCGCCGCTGCCGAGCGCTTCGCCGAGGTCGCGGGCGAGGGCGCGGATGTACGTGCCCTTCGAGCAGCGGACCCGCAGGTCCGCGTGCGGCAGCCGTTCGCCGGAGATGTCTTCCGAGTGGATGCGGCGGTATTCGCCCGCCGCCGACCGTGCGCCGCCGCCTTCCGGCTCGAATCCTATGAGCTCCAGTTCGTAGATCGTGATCTTCTGGCGGGTCAGGAGTTCCGCGGCGTCGGGGAGAGATTCCTTCGCTGCGCTCGGAATGACAGGGGCGGCTGCGCTCGGAATGGCAGGGGCGGCGGCGAGGGAGGCGCGGTAGGCTTTGCGGGCGAGTTCGTAGGCGCGGCGGCCGTCGACGGATTTGGCGGAGAAGAGGGGAGCGACCTGCTCCTGGGGGCCGAAGAACGCGGGGAGGGCTGCCTGGAGGGCGGCCGCGCTGACGCCGTCTGTCGGACAGCGCGCCTCGATCGGCTTCTCGCGGTCGTACGACGCGGTCGTCGCGCCGAAGCTGATGCCCGCCAGGTACTCCTTGTCGCTGCGCTGCAGTTCCTCGGCGCGGCGGGTCGCCGGACCGATGCAGACGAGCAGCAGCCCGGTCGCCAGCGGATCGAGCGTGCCCGCGTGACCGACCTTGAGGTTGCGTTTGCCGAAATGGTGGATGGCCGCGAACTTGATCTTCCGAATCACGTCCGCGGAGGTCCATCCGTAGGGTTTGTCGATGGGGAGGACGATGCCTTCCGGATAGTCTTCGATGCTGCGGGACAGCGTCATCGGGCGGGCTCGATCTTGTCGATGCGGCGCTGGTGGCGGCCGCCTTCGAAGGCGGTTCCGAGCCAGGTCCGGACGATGAGGCGGGCCATCGCCGGGGAGATGAAGCGCGCCGGCATGACGAGCACGTTGGCGTTGTTGTGGGCCTTGACCAGTTCCGCGATGGCCTTGTTCCAGGCCAGTCCGGCGCGGATGCCGGCGTGGTGGTTCAGGCTCATCGCCATTCCGTTGCCGGTGCCGCAGAGCGCGATGCCGCAGCCGACTTCGCCCGCGAGCACGGCCTCCGCCAGCGGATGCGCCACATCCGGATAGTCCATGCTGTCCGTCGAGAAGGTCCCGAAATCCCGGACTCCGTATCCTTTCTTCCTGAGGTAAGCGACCAGCTCTTCCTTGAGCGGGAAGCCCGCGTGGTCTGCACAGATGCCGATAGTCATAGCCTTACAGTTTGTCATAAACGTCCTTGAAAATGTAGCGGAGGAAAGCCTGGGCGTTGCCGCAGACCGAATTCACGGCGATCACGGCGTTCTTCTCCGGCGCGATGATGCTGAACTGGCCCCAGGCGCCGTCAAGGCGGTACGAGCCGTTCGCGTTGCACCACATCTGGTAGCCGTAGCCGGCGAGCCAGTCCTCGTTGCCCGGCCGTCCTGCCGGCGGCCGCGGCTGCATGATCTGGGCGGACATCGCCTCCGAAATCCATTTTTCGGAGACCAGCTGCTTCCCGTTCCACTGTCCCTTGTTCAGGAACAGCTGACCCATCTTCGCGAGGTCTTCCGTGCGCAGGAACAGGCCCCAGCCGCCCATGTTGTAGCCTTCCGCCGATTCCTTCCAGTAATAGTCCGTGATGCCCATCGGGGTGAAGAGCTTCTCGGCGAGGTAGTCGACGAGTTTCTTTCCGGTCACCTTGCTGACGATGACCGAAAGCAGGTAGGTGTTCATGCTGTTGTACACGAACGTCTCTCCCGGATAGAAGCGGAACGTGTCGTGGAGCATGAAGCGGGTCGGGTCCTTCAGCGTCAGCGCCTCGGTCTCCCCGAGCTTGTCGTGCATGAAGCCGGAGGACATCGTGAGCAGGTTCCAGACCTTCATCGCCTTCAGGCTGTCCGACGGCTGCGCCGGCAGCTCGTCCGGCCCGAAGAATTTGATTACGGGGTCGTCCACGCTGAGCAGTCCCTCGTCCGCGGCGAGGCCGACGGCCGTCGCCGTGAAGGTCTTGCTGGCGGACCAGAGCGCGTGCTTCAGCTCCGGCCCGTGGCCTTCGTCGTAGCGTTCATAGATGACCGCACCGTCCTTGAGGACGACGATGCCGTGGAGCTCGTTCGTGCTCCCGGAAAGGGCGATGTCCGAAAAGAGTTTGTCAAACGCTTCCGTATCGACGCCGCTTTTCGTATTCCGCGGCAGGTGCGTTTCTTTCGGCCCGCAGGAGACGAGCAGCGCCGCTGCAGCCAGAACAAGGAATAACTTTCTCATAGCAAATGATTAACCTAGTACGTTCATGATCCTTTCCATCCGGGCGCGGACTTCCTCCTTGCCGATCGTCGCGACGATGTCGGCGATGCCGAGGCCGCTCGAAACGCCCGCCAGCGCGAGCCGCAGGCAGTTCATCACCTTGCCCATCGGCCATTCGCGGCTGCGGATGAATTCCTCCATCGGCCCTTCCAGCGCCGCCGCCGTCAGCGGACCCTCGAACCCCGCGATGAAGTCCGCCACCTCCAGCGCCGGACCGGCATTCTCCGGTTTCCAGAACTTGGCGGCATCCTTCTCGTTGTAGGCCTGCGGCGTCTCGAACAGGTACGGGGCGGTCTCCCAGAAGTCCGCGACGAAGGTCGCGCGCATCTTCACGAGCGCGACGACGTTCTTCACGTAGTTCTTCGAGAATTCCTTCCGGGCGAAATCGGCGCTGACCGGGCAGGCGTAGCAGCCCGTGACCGTGATCCCGTGGGCGGCGAGCACCGGCAGGAACGCGTCGGTCAGTTCCTCGTCGCTCTTCAGCCGCAGGTACTCCCGGTTGTACCATTTCGCCTTGTCCGGATTGAACTTGGCGCCCGCCTTCTGGACCTTGTCCAGCGAGAAGGCGGCCACCAGCTCGTCCAGCGTAAACATCTCGCGGTCGTCGCCCGGGTTCCAGCCGAGCATCGCGAGCATGTTGACGAAAGCCTCCGGGAAATACCCGTCCTCGCGGTAGCCGCGGGACTTCTCCCCCTCGGCGTTCGTCCACTGCAGCGGGAACACCGGGAATCCCAGCTTGTCGCCGTCGCGCTTCGACAGCTTCCCGTTGCCGACCGGCTTCAGGAGCAGCGACAGGTGGGCGAAGCGCGGCATCGTGTCCTCCCAGCCGAAAGCCCTGTAGAGCAGGTAGTGGAGCGGCAGCGACGGGAGCCACTCTTCGCCGCGGATGACCTCGCTGATTTCCATCAGGTGGTCGTCCACGATGTTCGCGAGGTGGTAGGTCGGCAGTTCGTCGGCCCTTTTCCAGAGGACCTTGTCGTCGAGCGTGTCCGTGTTGACTTCGATGTGGCCGCGGATCAGGTCGTCCATCGCGACGACCGTGTTCTCCGGCATCCGGAAGCGGACCGTCCAGTCCGTCGTCTCCGCGAGCAGCCGCGCCGTCTCCTCCTGCGGGAGGGTCAGGGAATTGCGGAGCTGCATCCGGGAGACCTGGTTGTAGATGAAGGTCTCGCCCTTCGCTTCGGCGGCGGCGCGCACGGCTTCGAGCTCCTGCGGCGTGTCGAAGGCGTAGTAGGCCCATCCGTTCGCGACGAGCTCCTCCGCGTAGCGGCGGTAGATGCCGCGGCGCTGCGACTGGCGGTACGGCGCATGCGGATGCCGTTCGGAGGCCGTCTCCACGACCTTTCCGTCGGCGTCGACGCCCTCGTCGGGCACGATGCCGCACCAGCGGAGCGCCTCGATGATGTACTCCTCGGCGCCGGGCACGAAGCGGTGGGAATCGGTATCCTCGATGCGGAGGATGAAATCACCGCCGTGCTGCTTGGCATACAGGTAATTGTACAGCGCGGTCCGGACGCCGCCCATGTGGAGCGGCCCCGTCGGGGACGGCGCGAATCTGACTCTGGTCCTTCTTTCTCCCATAATCCGTTCTAATTCTTTTCCGCAGTCCGGACGGCCCTGCGGATGGCCGCTTCGTTCTCCAGCCGGCTCTTCTCTTCACCGGCGCCGATGCAGAGCACCGGCTTCGGACGTCCCTCGAAATGGAAGGTGCGCGTGTTCTCCTTGGTGCTGAACCCAATCTTGACGCGCTGGGAGGCGCTTTCCGGCAGGGAAATGCCCTCCTCGCTCTCGATGGCCGCCTTGTTGTAGACGAAATCGTCCGTAAGATAGATATAATTTCCGAGGTCTTCGTTCGGTCCCATGATATCCGTGAACTGGAGGCCGACGACGATGGCGGTGATGTTGACGCGGTCGCCGAATTCCGGGTCGTCGTTGTAGATGAGGCCCTGCTTGAAGCGGTTGGCGTTGCCCGTGTACTTCTTGATCTCCTCGTTGATCATCTCGTATTGCTTCGCGCTGATGCCCTGCTCGTTGCGGCCGACCGTGACGTTCAGCAGGATGTTCTTCGCGCTCTTGAGGTCGTAGTCGTTCAGCAGCGGGGAGCTGAAGGCTTCGCGGACCGCATCCTCGATGCGGTGGTCGCCCGTCCCGCTGCCGCTGCCCATCAGCGCGCAGCCGCTATTCCGCATCATCGTCTTGACGTCCTTGAAGTCGACGTTGATGTAGCCGGGCTTGCCGATGATCTCGATGATGCCCTTCACGGCGGTCGCGAGGACCTCGTTCGACTTCGGGAAGGCATCCTGGAGCAGCAGGTCGCCGTAGTATTTCAGGATGTTCTGGTTCTTGATGATCAGCAGGCTGTCCACGTTCTTCTCGAGCTCGTGGATGCCGTCGATGGCCTTCGAGACGGACTCGTTGCCCTCGTTGTCGAAGGGGACCGTGACGACGCCGACCGTCAGGATGCCGCGGTCCTTCGCCATCTTGGCGATGACCGGCGCGGCGCCCGTGCCGGTGCCGCCGCCCATGCCGGCGGTCACGAAGAGCATCTCCGTGCCGTTGTCCAGCACGGTCTCCGCAATCTCGTCCTGGCTCTCGAGGGCGGCCTTGCGGCCCTCGCTCGGGTCCGTGCCCGCGCCGAGGCCCTTGCCCATCTGGATCTTGACCGGCACGTTGCTGCTCTGGAGCGCAGCCGCGTCCGTGTTGCAGACGATGAAGCTGCACCCTTCGATCCGCTCGTTGTACATATAGGTGACGGCGTTGCATCCGCCGCCGCCGACGCCGATGACCTTGATCATCGAATTCTCCGGAGTCCAGTCCGGAGGAAGTACCTCCTTGTTGTATTCCATAGCTACTGATTATCAACCATATCGTCAAACAGACTGTTGAGCGTGTCGCCCAGCTTGCCGGTAATCTTGGTCCAGATCGGGCTGGGCTTGCGGTCCTTCTTCTGCTTCGGCTCCTTCACCGGTTTCTTCTTCTCCGGCTTCTGCTCCGGACCGAACTCATCCTTGTTGAAGAGCGCGTCTTCCGGACGCTCCGGCGCTGCCTCTTCCGCTTCCGGTTCCGGCACCTGCTCCTCCGGCTCCTGCGAAGGCAGCTGCTCGATGCAGTTGACGTACCTGTCGTCCTTGCAGGCCATCACCATGCTGATCACGGTCGCGGCGGCGGTCTCCATCGCCCCCGGGCAGCCGGTTGCGCTGAACTTGCGGAGCGGGTAGCCCATCCGCACGTTGTAGCCCGACATCTCCTTGATCAGGTTCGCGAGGCCGGTCATCGCCGCGCCGCCGCCCGTAATGACGAGGCCGCTGCGGAGCGTGTCCGCCATCCCGCTGCGCTCGATCTCGTAAAGCATCGCTTCGATGATTTCCTTCTCGCGGCAGGTGATGATTTCCGACAGGTAGCGGACCGGGAGGTCCTTCTCCGCGCCGTTCTCCTCGTTCACGACCTTGATGATCTTCTCGCTCATCGAGGCCAGCTTTTCCGGCATGCAGGCGCCGTAGGCGAGCTTGATGTTCTCGGCGAGCGCCGTCGAGAAGCCGCACTCGAGGCGGATGTCTTCGGTCACGCTGGCCGCGCCGAAGGGGATCGAGGCGTAGTGGCGCAGGATGCCGCCCTGGAACACGGTCACGGACGTGACGCCCGCGCCGAATTCGAGCAGCGCGACGCCGTTGTTCATCTCGTTGGCCGTGAGGACCGCCTTCGCCGTCGTGATCGGGGTGAAGCAGGTCTTCGAGAGCGCGATGCCTGTGTCGTTGAAGATGTTGTCGATGTTGGTCCGGTTCTTCCGGGTGCCCACGAAGGTCTTGTAGTAGCCCATGAACTTCTCGCTGATCATGCCGACCACGTCCTCCTCGGTCGCCTGGATGATCTCGTCCGTCTCGATGGACTGCGCGACAGCCCCGAAGATGATTTCCTTCTCCGGGTTGTCGAGCGGGTAGGTATCCAGCGCGATGTTCTTCAGGCTTTCCACATCTTCGCGGGTGATGCGTCCGTCGTCGGTGCCGCGCGGCACTTCCGCCTTCGCGATCTCCTGCCGGACGTAGTAGCGCGGCAGGCCGACGACCATCTGGAGGATCCGGATGTGCAACTCCGTCTCGGCGCTGCGGACCATCTCCTTCAGGACGTCGGAAGCCCGCTGCGGATTGAAGACATAACCGTAGCGGACGCCCGCGGACGGGCGTTCCTTGTAATAGATGACCTGTACGTCCTCGCCTTCGACCCTGGCGACGGCGAGGGCCGTCTTCGACGTTCCCAGGTCCACTGCTGCAATGTAGCGTTCCTCCATATCAGTTCTTGCAAATGATCTGTCCGTCATATTTTACGTTCACTGTCGTATATTCCTTCTGCGGCCGGATGTACTGGTAGTACCGCTCGATCCGCGCGAATTTCTTTTCATACCCGGCGGGGGAGCCGAAGACGAACTTTTCCTTCCCCTCCCGCGGGACGAGGACCAGGTCCCCGTTTCCGTCCACGGAAATCTGGACGATGTTCTCCGCCCAGAGCCGGTGGCCGGTCATGTAGCCGACCATCGCGAGGACGTCCTGCATCCAGGCGGCCTCTTTCCCGTCCTCCAGCATCCCCTTGTACCCTTCCTGGTAGAAGATCGGGACGTTCCCGTCGATCACCGGGACGAGCGAGGTGAAGTTCCCCTGCAGCGGGAATACGCAGCCGCGGGCGTCGACGTAGAAGCCGCTGCTTCCCTTCTGGAAGCGTACGACCGGCATCCGCTGCGTGACCCGGATGTTCAGCACGTCCCCGCGCAGATACGCCTCGCTCTTCAGGACCGCGCTCTGCACGTCCAGGATCCGCTCGATCTTCGAAAGGTTGACGCTGTCCACGCGCTGCCCGATATATGGACCGTAGAAGCGCTCGAGGTAGCCCTTGACGTCGTCCTCCGTGACGAAATTGTAGTCGTCCGCGAACTCGACCTGCAGCCCGGTGCACGTCTGCTGCAGCCGTCCCTGCCGCTGCAGCGCTCCGAGGAGCAGCAGGGCCAGGACGAACGCCAGCGAGGCGAACACCAGCAGAAGGTTGCGGACGCTCTTTTTCATCGTTTTTCCAGCATTTCTTCAATCGGTCCGACCAGGCGGTCGATGTCTCCCGCGCCGAAAGTCACCAGCACGTCCAGCGGCATTCCGGCGAGGCAGTCCAACAGTTCTTCCTTGCGGAGCATCCGCTTCTCGGGCGCGGTCACGTCCTTGAAGATGATCTCCGAAGTCACGCCCGGGATCGGTTCCTCGCGGGCGGGGTAGATGTCGAGCAGCAGCAGTTCGTCGACCGCACTGAGCGCCCGCGCGAATTCCGGGGCGAAGTCCCGGGTGCGGGTGTACAGGTGCGGCTGGAACACGGCGGTCAGCTTCCGCCCCGGGAACATGTCCCGGATCGCAGCGATGGCGCTCGCCAGCTCCTGCGGGTGGTGGGCGTAGTCGTCGATGTAGGTCAGTCCCGGCCGGCTCACGTGCTCGTCCAGCCGGCGCTGGGCGCCCTGGAAGCTGCCGACGGCGCTCCGGACCGCGTCCGGCGCGACGCCGTGCAGCAGCGCCGCCGCCGCGGCCGCGACGCTGTTCTCGACGTTGAAGCGGCCCAGGGTCCCGACGCGGATGTCCGCGACCTTCCCCAGCGGGCTCGCGAGGTCGAAGGTATAGTGGCCCAGCGGGTCCATCCGCAGGTTCTCCGCGTGGAAGTCCGCCGCCGGGTCGTCGACGTGGTAGGTGTAGATCTTCGCGGACGTGTCCGCCGGGGTGATGTCCAGCCCCAGTTTCAGGATCAGCGCGTCGCTGACCTGCGAGGCGAAGATCTTGAAGGCCTCGACGACGTGGGCGAGGTCCCCGTAGATGTCGAGGTGGTCCGCATCCATCGCCGTGATCACGGCGATCGCCGGATGGAGCTGGTGGAAGGAGCGGTCGTACTCGTCCGCCTCGGCGACGACGGTCGGCGTCCGGCTCATCAGCAGGTTCGTCCCGTAGTTCTTCGAAATGCCGCCGAGGAAAGCGGAGCAGCCCGCGCCGCTTTCGGTCAGGATGTGGGCCAGCAGCGTGCTGGTCGTCGTTTTCCCGTGGGTGCCGGCGACCGCGAGGCAGCGCTGCCCGCGGGTGATTTCGCCCAGCATCTGCGAACGCTTGATGACGCGGTAGCCGTGTTCCCGCGCATAGCGGAGCTCCGCCATGTCGGCCGGGACCGCCGGCGTATAGACGACCAGCGTCTGCGCCGGGTCCGCCGGGACCCGCGCCGGGTCGTCCTCGTAGTGGACCTCGATCCCTTCCGCCTCCAGCGCATGCGTCAGCGCCGACGGCGTCCGGTCATACCCGGCCACCCGGTACCCCTGGAACTGGTAGTACCGCGCGATCGCGCTCATGCCGATCCCCCCGATTCCGATAAAATATACGCTATTCATAAAGCAACTTGTAAGCCTGGTCCACAATGTCCGCCGCCGCGTTCGTCAGCGCCATCGCGGCCGCATTCTTTTCCACCCGGGCAATCCTTCCGCCGTCGGCGGCCAGCGCCAGCGCCGTGCGCATCAGCTTCTCCTCCGCTTCGGCGTCCTTCACGAGCAGCGCGGCCTCCCTGCGCACCAGCGCCATCGCGTTGTGGGTCTGGTGGTCCTCCGCGACGTTCGGCGAAGGCACGAAGACGGTCGCCTTGCCCGCCGCGCAGAGCTCCGACACGCTCGAAGCCCCGGAGCGCGAGATCACGACGTCCGCGGCGGCATAGGCATAGTCCATCCGCCGGATGAAGTCCGCGTAGCGGATGTCGTCCAGGCCCGGATGTTCCGCCATGAAGGCGTCCACGCCGGCCTTGTAGTATTTTCCGCACTGCCAGAGCACCTGCACGCCTTCCCCGCCGGGGCAGCCGTCGCTGATCCAGCGGCGCATCGCCTTGTTCAGCGTGCCGCTGCCGAGGCTTCCGCCGACGATGAGGATGTGCTTCTTCGCCGGGTCGAAGCCGTAGTATTCCATCGCTTCGCGGCGGGTTTCCGCGTCCGCCGGGCGGATCTCCCTGCGGATCGGGTTGCCCGTGAGCACGATCTTGTCCGCCGGGAAGAATTTCTCCATCCCTTCGTAGGCCACGCAGATCACGCCGGCCTTCTTCGCAAGGATCTTGTTGGTCAGTCCGGCGAAACTGTTCTGTTCCTGGAGCAAGGTCGGAATCCGTTTCCGCTGGGCCTTCCAGAGCAGGGGAGCGCTGGCATAGCCGCCGACGCCCACGACCAGGTCCGGACCGAAGCCGTCGATGATCTTCCCGGCCTGCCGGAGGCTGCCGAGCAGCTTGAACGGCGCCGCCAGGTCGTTCAGGAGGTTCTTCAGGCTGAGCTGGCGCTGGAGGCCGACGACCGGCAGGCCGACGATCTTGTAGCCCGCCGCCGGGACTTTCTCCATCTCCATCTTGCCCTCCGCTCCGACGAAGAGGATCTCCGTGTCGGGGTTGACTTCCTTGAGCCTGTCCGCGATCGAGACGGCCGGGAAGATGTGCCCGCCCGTGCCGCCGCCGCTGATGATTACCCTGAGTGCCTTGTATTCCATAGTCTTATTCAATTTCCCTGTCCATCGTTTCGTAATCGTCGAGGTCGCCGAGGCTGTCCCGCAGCTCGTCGCCGGTGCTTTGGGCGCCCAGCTCGATCAGCGGATCGGCCTCGCGGGTCTGCTTCTCGATCCGGCGCGCCGCCATCCGGCTGATCGACAGGATGATGCCGAAGGCGAGGCTGAAACACCAGAACGAGGTGCGCCCGTAGCTGATCAGCGGCAGCGTCTGGCCGGTCAGCAGGCCCACGTCGCAGTTGACGAGGATGTGCATCATCGCCTGGCCCGTAATCAGGACGCAGAGGCCCGCGACGCTGACCTTCGCGAAGTGCCCCTCGCAGTTGCGCGCGATGATCGACCCGCGCGCCAACAGGCTGATATACAGGAAAATCACGAAGATTCCCCCGATGATCAGGCCGTATTCTTCGATCAGGAAGCTGAAGATATAGTCTTCGTACATGACCGGGACGACGTATTTCTGGGTGCTCCGGCCCGGGCCCTTGCCGATCAGCCCGCCCTGCTTGATCGCGATCTTGGCTCCGTAGGGCTGGCGGATCTTGTCGAGCGCCTCGTAGAACTCGACCGAGCCGGGTTTCGCCTCTGCGGCGACCTGTTCGTAGTCGACCGATTTGTCCATGCGGCTCAGGAAGGTTCCGATGCGCTCCAGCTTCTCCCAGTGCGTGGCCTTGTAGATGCCGATGCAGCCCAGGAACAGGCCGACGGCGCAGGCGCCGATGATCAGCACGTCCTTGAACGGCATTCCGCCGATCAGGATCGTCAGGAACAGGATGCCGGCGATGAAAATGGCGCTGGAGTTGCTTCCCGGCAGGGTCGCGGCGCTGACCAGCAGCGTCGGCAGGTAGATGTAGAAGATCTTCTGCCAGCGCGGGCTGAAATGCCCGAAGCGGAAACCGCCCTTCTTGAAGCGGTCGATCGCCCAGGCGAGGTACATCACCATCGCGACCTTGACAATCTCATAGACGTGGATCTGCTTGCCCGCGACGACGAGGATGCGCCAGGCCCCGTTGACCGCCCGCGCCTGCAGGAACCCCGTGTTGATGTGCAGGTCCAGCAGCAGGAGCAGGAAAATCGAAACCGGGAATCCCAGGCTGGAGAACAGCTTGAAGACCTTGATGCTGTTGATGTTGTAAACGCCGACGATCACGGCGAGGCCGAGGAGGATGGTCGCGAGCTGGCCGCGGGCGATGTCGATGCGCGACATCGTGCCGGTCGCGAGCTGCGAGGTCGAGGAGAAGATGCTGACCAGCGAGAACATGCACAGGAAGAGCACGATGATCCAGACCACCTTGTCTCCCTTGAGGCGGTCGATGAAACGGATTTCGCTGCTTTTGCCCTGCGCTGCCACTGTCGGATCGGTTTAGAGGTTGCGGACGGCTTCCTTGAACTGTTCGCCGCGGTCTTCGTAATTCTTGAACAGGTCGAAGCTGGCGCAGCAGGGGCTGAGGAGCACGACGTCTCCCGCCTCCGCGAACCGGCTCGCCGCCGCCACCGCTTCCGCCGCGGAAGCCGTGTCGGTGATCTTGTCGCTGCCCACGATGTCCTCGAAGGCCGCATGGATCTTGGCGTTGTCCACGCCGAGGCAGACGATGGCCTTGACCTTCTCGCGGACGAGTTTCTCGAGGACGCCGTAGTCGTTGCCCTTGTCCTTGCCGCCGACGATCCAGACGACCGGGTGGTGCTGGCACTCGAGCGCATACCAGGCGGAATCGATGTTGGTCGCCTTCGAGTCGTTGATGTAGAGGACGTCCTTGATGCTCAGGACGGGCTCGAGGCGGTGCTCGATGGGCTGGAAGCTCGACAGGCTCGCGCGGATCACGGCGTCGTCGATGTGGACTGCCTTCGCCGCGAGGGCGGCCGCCATCGAGTTGTAGACGTTGTGCTTCCCGCCGAGGGCGAGCTCCTTCAGGTAGATTTCGCTTTCGCTCTCCTCGTAGCGGACGACGATCTTGTCCTCGCGCAGGAAAGCGCCCTGCGCGACCTCCTGCTGCTGGGAGAAGGGGAGCATCTTGGCCTGTAGGATGATGCGGCTGAGGTGGCCGACGGTGATCTCGTCGTCGGAGTCGAAGATGAAGCAGTCCTCCGGGCGGAGGTTGCGGGTGATCCGGAACTTGGCCCGGACGTAGTTCTCCATGTTGTGGTCGTAACGGTCGAGGTGGTCCGGGGTGATGTTCGTGATGATCGCGATGTCGGGGCGGAAACTGTAGACGTTGTCCAGCTGGAAACTGCTGATTTCCAGGACATAGTAGTCGTGCTGCTCGGTCGCTACCTGGTAGGCGTAGCTCTTGCCGATGTTGCCGCCGAGACCGACGTTGAGGCCGGCCTGCTGGAGGAGGTAGTAGATCAGCGAGGTCGTCGTCGTCTTGCCGTTGCTGCCGGTGATGCAGATTTTCTTCGCGCTGTCGTAGCGGCCGGCGAATTCGATTTCGGAGATGATGGGGGTTCCCTGGGCGGTCAGCTTGCGGACCATCGGGGCCGAATCCGGGATGCCGGGGCTCTTGACGACCTCGTCGGCGCTGAGGACCAGCGCCTCGGTGTGGCCGCCTTCTTCGAAGGCGATGTCCCACTTCCGCAGCTGCTCCGCGTATTTCTGCGCGATTTTTCCGTTGTCCGACAGAAAGACGTCGAATCCTTTCGTCTTTGCGAGCACGGCGGCTCCGACGCCGCTCTCCGCTCCTCCTAACACTACAATTCTTGCCATTTCGCTATCTGATCTTCAAAAGTGCGAGCGTCGAGACGCCCAGAATGATTCCTATGATCCAGAAACGGGCGACGATGCGCGGTTCGACCACGCCCTTCTTCTGGTAATGGTGGTGCAGCGGGGCCATCAGGAAGACCCGTCTGCCTTCGCCGTATTTCTTCCGCGTATATTTAAAGTAGTACCGCTGGATCAGGACGGACAGGCTCTCCGCGACGAAGATGCCGCAGAGGATGGGGAGCAGGAGCTCCTTGCGCGTGAGCACCGCGCTGACGCCGATGATGCCGCCGATCGTGAGGCTGCCCGTGTCGCCCATGAAGACCATCGCCGGGTAGGCGTTGTACCACAGGAAGCCGATCAGGGCCCCGACGAAGGCGCCCATGTAGACGGCGATGTCGCCGGTGCCCGGGATGTACATGATATTCAGGTAGTTGGCGCTGACCGTATTGCCGCTGACCCAGGCCAGGATGCCGATCACGGCGCCGACGATGGCGGAGGTTCCGGCCGCGAGGCCGTCCATCCCGTCGGTCAGGTTGGTGCCGTTCGAGCAGGCCGTGATGACCAGCACGATCATCAGCATGTAGATGCCCCAGGTGCAGTAGACGCCGAGCTGGCCGTGGAAGGGGGAGAGCCAGGAGTAGTCGAACTCGTTCGCCTTGACGAAGGGGATCGTCGTGACGAGGTGGTCCGTGTGGACGTCGGCGCTGACGCAGACGCTGATGGCGATGATGAAGCCGAGGACGATCTGGGCCGCGAGCTTCGCCTTTTCGCTCAGGCCTTCCTTGTTGTGCCTGAACACCTTGATGTAGTCGTCCATGAAGCCGAGGGCGCCGCACCAGAGGGTCGTGACGAGGAGCAGGATCGTGTAGATGCTCGTAAGGTCGCAGACCAGCAGGGCGGAGACGGTGACGGCGAGGATGATGATGACGCCGCCCATCGTCGGGGTGCCTTTCTTCTGCATCTGGCCTTCGAGGCCGAGGTCACGGATGGTTTCGCCGATCTGGTGGCGCTGCAGCAGGGCGATGATGCGTTTGCCCGCGAAGAGCGATATCAGCATCGCGATCACGGCGGCGGCGAGGAAGCGGAAGGAGATGTAGCCCATCAGGTGGCTTCCCGGGACGCCGAGGGTTTCCAGCCAGTGGAACAGGTGGTACAGCATAGGTTTAAGCTTCGTTTAAGGTTTTCAGTACTTCAGCGACGATTTCCCTTTCGTCGAAATGGTTTTTCTGCGATCCGAGGATCTGGTAGGTCTCGTGGCCCTTGCCGGCGAGCAGGATCGTCGCGCCGGGCCGGGCGAAGAGGATGGCCGTGCGGATGGCTTCGCGCCGGTCCGCGAGGAAGACGGTCTTGGCGAGCGTGGCGGGGGTGAATCCGGCCTTGATGTCTTCGAAGATGTCTTCCGTGCGTTCGCTGCGGCTGTTGTCGGAGGTCACGACGACGCGGTCGGCGTACTCGCCGGCGACGGCGGCCATCTCCGGCCGCTTGGTCCTGTCGCGGTCGCCGCCGCAGCCGAACAGGCAGATGAGCTCCTTCTCCGGGGCGATGTCGCGCAGGGTCTTCAGGACGTTCTTCATCGCGTCCGGCGTGTGGGCGTAGTCGATGACGACGCTCAGGCCGCGCGGGCCGCGGATGGTCTCGAGCCGCCCGGTGGCGGACTCGAGCCGGCTCAGGCCGAGCAGGACCTCGTCCTTCGGGGCCCCCAGCACCCGCGCGGCCGTGTAGATCGCGAGGAGGTTGCTGGCGTTGTGCTCGCCGATCAGGCGGGTCCAGACTTCCTCGCCGTCGATCCGCAGGAGCATCCCGTCGAAACTCTCCTCGAGGATGCGGCAGGTGTGGTCCGCGGCGTTTTTGCAGGCGAAGGTGACGACCTTCGCGGCGGTGTTCTGGACCATCACGGGGCCGTTCTTGTCGTCGAGGTTGATCAGCGCGACGGCGTCCTTGCCGAGCTCGTCGAAGAAGCGTTTCTTGCAGCGGAGATACTCGGCGAAGGTCTTGTGGTAGTCGAGGTGGTCGTGCGTCAGGTTGGAGAAGATGGCGACCTTGAAGCGGAGGCCCGTGATGCGTTCCTGCTCGACGCCGATCGAGCTGACTTCCATGAAGCAGTATTCGCAGCCGGCGGCGACCATCTGTGCGAGGAGGGCGTTCAGCGTGATCGGGTCGGCGGTCGTGTTGGCGGTCTCGCTGCGGCTGCTTCCGACAAAGTTGGCAATCGTGGAGAGCAGGCCGCAGCAATATCCGAGACCGCTGAAGAGGTGATAGAGGAGCGTGACCGTGGTGGTCTTCCCGTTGGTGCCGGTGATGCCGACGAGGGTCAGCTTCTCTGAAGGATGGTCGTAGAAGTTCGCGGCAAGCAGGGCGAGGCCGCGGCGGTCCGCGTCGACGACGGCGGAGGCGCCGGCCGAGAGGGCCGCGTCGATGAAGTCGTGGCCGTCGCGCGCAAAGCCCTTGACCGCGACGAAGAGGCTGCCCGGGGCGGCCTGGCGCGAGTCGCTGCAGATGGCGGTGATTTCCGTTCCGGGAGTTCCGTGGAGGAGGTTCGCTCCGGTCCCGCGTATGATTTCGCTCAGTTTCATTTCAGTACCAGTTTTACCGTTTTTCCGTCCAGCTGCTGGCTGGCGACATGGCCGATGCCCGTATAGGTGCAGCGGAAGCCCGCATTCTCGATTGCATAGACCGCATCCTTGATGCCCAGGCCGCGCACGTCGGGCACCGCTCCCTCCCGGATTTCGGGCATCTCGGGCTCCATCTTCACGAGCTTCGCGGTCTTTTCGAGGCTGCCGTTCCAGTAGGGGTCGATGCTCCAGATCCGGTCCACGAGTTCCTTGACGGCCTGCGCCGGGAGGCCGCCGCCCTGGAAGCTCTTTCGGGTCGGCTTCGAGTAGACCGTGCAGATCACGCTGTAGCGCGGGGCGTCCGTCGGGAAGAAGCCGACGAACGTGCCCTGGTACTTGCGCCGGCCCTGCCGGTCCACGTAGGGGTTCTTCGGGTCCGCGTTCGTGTCGAACGTGGCGAAGGAGGTGCCGGTCTTGCCGGCGACGGGCAGCGCCGCGTTCCGCAGGCGCCGGGCCGTACCTTCCTCCGTGACCTTGGAGAGCGCGCGGGTCACGGTGTCCGCGACCGCCCGCGAGCAGATCGACGCGTTGAGGACGCCCGGGCCCATCCTGTCGACGACCAGTCCGTGCTGCTCGACCGCCTCGACGAGGTACGGGCGCATCATCCGGCCCTTGTTCGCGAGGGCGTTGTAGAAGGTCAGGATGTGGAGCGGGGTCTCGCCGGTGCTGTAGCCGAAGCCGATCGAGCCGAGGGTCGTGTTGCCGCTCCAGGCCGCCGAACCGGGGGACGGGATTTCCGGTGTCCGCAGGCCTTCGAGGTCGAAGTCGAAGGCTTCGCCGAGCTTGTAGAGGTAGATGTTGTCGATGTATTTCTGGGGATCCGCGCCGTAGTTCTCGATGGCGAGGGTCGCGAAGACGTAGTTGGAGGACATCTTGAAGCCGTCGAGGACCGAGATCTCCCGGGTCTTGTTCTCGCGCTCGTAGTCGGAGATGTGGACGTCGGGGACGAGGCGGGCGTTCTTCACGACGCCGTGGTTGGTCGGGAGCTTCTCCTCGAGGGACTTGATGTAGCCGTCCGACAGGACGGAGGTCAGGGTCACGGTCTTGAAGACCGAGCCCGGCTCGCCCCGGCGGCCGATCGCGAGGTTCTGGTACTCCTCGAGGGTGTGGGAGGTCGTGTCGCGGAGGAGGTTGACCATCGCGCGGATCGCGCCGCTCTGGACGTCCATCACGACCAGGCAGCCGCCCTCGATGTCGTCCTCGGCTTCGATCTGGCTGCGGAGGGCGGCGTCCGCGATGTCCTGGATGTCGATGTCCAGGGTCGTGCGGATGTCGAGGCCGTCCTCGGCGGCGCGGGAACGGCGGCTGTAGTCGCGGACCCGGCTGCGGTTGTCGATGACGCGGACGTACTGCTCGCCTTCCTTGCCGTGGAGGCGGTAGTCGAACTTGCCTTCGAGGCCGACGTTGCGGTTGCCGACGGTGCTGTTGTTGTCACGGACGAAGCCGATGGTGCGGCGGGCGAGCTTGCCGTAGGGGTAGACGCGGACCATCCGGCGGACGGTGATGAAGCCGCCGCGGTACTGGCCTTCGTTGAAGAGGGGGAGTTCCGCGAGCCGGTTGCAGGTGTCGTGGTTGATGTCGCTGCAGATGCGCAGGTAGCCGTTCCGCTTCTTGCGGCCGTCGCTGATGAGGCGGTAGTACTGGTCGGCGGTCTTGTCCTTCAGGATGCTGGCGAGGCCTTCGGCGAGCCCGCGGGCCTTCTGCTGCCACTCTTCCTCCGCATTCGGCTGCGTCGTGCAGTCCATCCGGACCTCGTAGGAAGGGACCGTCATCGCGAGCATCCGCCCGTCCCGGGCCAGGATGGCGCCGCGGTCCGGGTCGATCGTGACCTTCTCGGACTGCGGGGTCAGCGCCCGCTCGATGACCGGGTCCGGCTTGAAGAAGAACTGGATATACGCGAGGCGCCCGACGAGCAGCAACGAGCCCGCCAGACAGGCCAGATACATCAGGTACAGGCCCATCCCCACGCTGTCTCTCTTCTTTTTCGGCTTCTCTTCCATTATTCCAATACCGTTGCCGGCTTCTCCGGCTCCCTGACCGCGGAACCCTGCGCCTCGAGGATGGCGCCGACCGTGCTCCTGCGGTTCAGCATAATCAGTTCATACTGCTTCTCGGTCTTCTCGATGCTGAGGTCCTTCAGCAGCCGGCGGTTCAGCTCGACCTTGGTCAGCGTCCGGTCGACCAGGAAGCTCAGCAGGATTGCCATCGCGCAGAGGAAGAAGGTCCAGGCGATCTGGGCGAGGTACTGCCCGATGTTGAGGCGCAGCAGGAACTCCCCGCGGATCATCGCCACGAAGCTGTTCCTGAGGAGCGTGCCCACGTCGGCGAGCCGCCACCGCTTTTCTGTCTGCCTTTCCTTCTTCATCGTTTCACCGCCGTGCGGAGTTTTGCGCTGCGCGCCCGGGTGTTGGCCGCGATTTCCTCCTCCCGCGGGAGGACGGGCTTGCGGTCCAGCGCTTCGAGCGGCGCGAAGCTCTTCCCGTAAATGTCTTTCTGTTCGATGCCGTCCACATTGCCGAAGCGGATGAAATTCTTGACCATCCGGTCCTCCAGCGAGTGGTAAGTAATCACGGCCAGCCGGCCGCCGGGTTTCAGGCTCGCCGCCGCGCCTTCGAGGAACTTCTCCAGCGCGCGGAGCTCCTGGTTTACCTCGATGCGCAGCGCCTGGTAGACTTTCGCCAGGTACTTGTGCTCCGCGTGCGGCGGGGTTGCCGGCGCGAGGGCCGCGTTGAGCGCATCCGTGGTCAGGATGGGGGAGAGGCTGCGCGCCTGCGCGACCAGCGCGGCCGCCCGGCGGGCGTTCTCGACCTCCCCGTAGCGCCGAAAGATCCGCTCCAGCGCCTCCTGCGGATACCCGTTCACCACGTCCGCGGCGGTCCTTGCCCCCCGGGTGTTCATCCGCATGTCCAGCGCGGCGCTGTAGCGGAAGGAGAATCCCCGCTCCGCGGTGTCGAACTGGTGGGATGAAACCCCGAGGTCGGCCAGGATGCCGTCCAATCCGAATTCCGGGTCCCCGGACTGTTGCCGCTCGAGGAGCACGAAATTGTGGATGAAACGGAAGTTGTTATGTATAAGTTTAAAACGAGTATCGTTCAGTCCGTTTTCAAGCGCGTCGCTGTCGCGGTCGAAGGCGATCAGCCTTCCCTGCGGGCCGAGCCGGGAGAGGATTTCGCGGGAGTGGCCGCCGCCGCCGAAGGTCGCGTCGGCATATACGCCGGACGGATCTCCGATCAATGCCGTCACGCTCTCGCCGAGCAGCACCGGGGAGTGATATTCGCTCATCCGCCTTTCCTCCTCTATCGGGCTTCGGACAGTTTTCCGGCGATGGCGATGTATTCTTCGTTCGGGATGGCGCTGGCTTCGTACTTTTCCTTCGCCCAAATCTCGATCTTGTAATCATTGCCCGAGAAAACCGCTTCCTTGGTTATTCCTATCGAGTCGAGCAATTTCCGGGAGATGGTGATGCGCCCGAATTTCGGGTCCGGCTCCACGACGGAGCGGTTGCGCATGTACTCCCGCCAGAATTTGGCGTGCTCTTCGTTGAAAAAGTTGAGCCTGGATTTGACTTGTTCGGACTGTTTCTGCCACTCTTCGAAGGTGTACATCTCGAGGCAGTCCGAGAAGATGTCTTTCTTCACGACGAACCGCATGTCTCCGTCGGGGGGCAGGATGCCCTTGAACGGCGCCGGGAAGACCAGTCTGCCCTTGTCGTCCAGTTTGGAGGTGTATTCGCCAATGAAAGTAACCACGATTTTGCCAACTTTATCGGAGGACAAAGTTAGCAAATCTTTTCCATTTTCTTCCACCGCCTTCCAATTTTTTCCACAATGTTATCAACAGCTGTGAATATCTGGCGCTTGCGAAAAAAGCAATTTTTCTGAGGCGGCGTTTTTTCGACGATCTCAGGAAAATTGCTTTTTTCGCAGTACCCTGTTATTGACTTGTTGGGTTGCTAAACGAGGGGAATGCCGGCTTTGGAACAGGCTTCACGCATGTCATCGGGCCAGAGGGAGGACTGGATTTCGCCGATGTGGGCTTTGCGGAGGAGGTACATGCAGAGGCGGGACTGGCCGATGCCGCCGCCGATGGTCTCGGGGAGCTCGCCGGCGAGAAGCTTGCGGTGGAAGAGCAGCTCCGCCTTGTGCTCCTGGCCGCGGAGGGCCAGCTGGCGGCGCAGGGCGGCCGCGTCCACGCGGATGCCCATGCTCGAGACCTCGAAGGCGCGCTCCAGGACGGGGTTCCAGAGCAGGAGGTCGCCGTTCAGGCCGGGGAGACCGTTCTCGCCCGGGGTGCTCCAGTCGTCATAGTCGGCGGCGCGGCCGTCGTGGGGCCGGCCGTCGGAGAGGGCGGCGCCGATGCCGATGACGAAGACGGCCTTGTACTCGCGGGTAATGGCGTCTTCGCGGGCCTTGGGGTCGAGCCTGGGGTAGCGGTCCAGGAGCTCCTGGGAGTGGATGAAGAAGATATTCTCCGGGAGCTGCGGGACGAACTGGGGAAATTCGACGTAGAGCTTGTTCTCCGTGACCTTGATCGCCTCGTAGATGCGGCGGACGATCTTGCGCAGGAATTCGGGGTTGCGGTCCGCGGGGGTGATGACGCGCTCCCAGTCCCACTGGTCGACGTAGATCGAGTGGAGGTTGTCCAGCTCTTCCTCGGGCCGGAGGGCGTTCATGTCCGTGTAGATGCCGCGGCCGGGCGGGACGCCGAGCTCGGCGAGCTTGAGGCGCTTCCACTTCGCGAGGGAGTGGACGACTTCCGCCTGCCGGCCGCCCATGTCGCGGACGGGGAAGGAGACGGGGCGCTCGACGCCGTTCAGGTCGTCGTTCAGGCCCGTGCCGGAGAGCACGACCATCGGGGCCGTGACCCGCAGTAGGGCGAGCTGGGCGGAGAGGTTGACCTGGAACATGTCCTTGACGGCCTTGATGGCCTTTTCCGTATTTTCGACGGAACCGAGCAGGTTCCGGTAGGAGCGGGGAAGGGTAAGCGACATAGGATCAGAGGGTCTGGAAGAGTTTTTTCAGGATGCCGTCCGGGCCGGAGGCGAGCAGCTCCGTCGTCCCGTCGGCGCCGCCGCGGAGCGGGATGCCCTCCTCGGCGAGGACCTTGGCGAGCTGGCGGGCGACGGCGACCGCCGGGTCGATGACGCGGATGTCGGGGACGGCGTACGCCGCGGCGACTTTCTCCAGGGTCGGCAGCAGGAAGGGGTAGTGGGTGCAGCCCAGGGCGATGCGGTCCGCGCCGGCTTCCAGCAGCGGCCCGAGGCTCGCGCGGACCACCGCTTCGGCGCGGGGGCCCGTCAGCTCCCCGGCCTCGACCAGTTCGACGAAGCCCTGCCCGACGCCCTCCGCGATCGCGACCTTGTCCCCGTAGGTTTCCTTCATCTTGCGGTACTTGGCGGAGGAGAGGGTGCTGGCCGTCGCGAGGACGCCGATCGTCCCGGTCCGGGAGGTCAGTGCGGCGGGCTTGACCGCCGGTTCGATGCCGACGAAGCGCACCGGGAAGCGGGCGCGGAGCGTCGCGATCGCCGCCGCGGTCGCCGTGTTGCAGGCGACGACGATGATGTCGCAGCCGCGGTCGAGCAGCAGCTGCGTGATCGCGACGGCGCGGCCGATGATGAACGCGCGCGTCTTGCTGCCGTAGGGGCAGTTCGCCGTGTCGGCATAATAGACGCACGCCTCCCCGGGGAGAAGCTTGCGGATCTCCCGCAGGACGCTGAGTCCTCCGACGCCGGAATCGAATATGCCAATACGGGCCATAACAAGACAAAGATAATGATTTCTCCCCAAAATTGATTACATTTGTCTTCTGTGACAAATCCCGAGAAATGACAGGCCAGGAACAGATCAAAGCCCTTCACGCCCGCATCGAGGCATTGGAAAAGTCTTTCGGCATCCCCGCGAAGCGGGAAGAGATCGCCGCGCTGCAACGCCAGACCGAGGCGCCGGACTTCTGGGACGACCCGAAGGCCGCCGAGGGCTTCCTGAAGAAGCTCAGCGGCCTGAAATCCCCGGTGGCCGCCTTCGATGACGCCGCCGCGAAAGTCGACGACCTCGACGTGCTCCTGGAGCTTGCGCCCGAGTCGGACGAGCTCGAGGAAGCCTACGCTGCCGCGGTCGAGGCGGTCGAGGCGATGGAGCTCCGCAAGATGCTCGGCGCGGAAGGCGACAACCTCGGCGCCGTCCTGACGATCAACTCCGGCGCCGGCGGGACCGAGGCGAACGACTGGTCCGCGATGCTGATGCGCATGTACCTGCGCTGGGGCGAGCGCAACGGCTACCGGATGACGACGACCGAGCTTGTCGAAGGCGACGAGGCCGGCATCAAGTCCACGACGATCGAGTTCGAAGGCGAATTCGCCTACGGCTACCTCAAGGCCGAGTCCGGCGTCCACCGTCTCGTCCGCATCTCCCCCTTCAACGCCCAGGGCAAGCGCCAGACGACCTTCTCCTCCGTCTTCGTCTACCCCCTCGTCGACGACTCGATCAACATCGAGATTAAAGACGCCGATCTCGAGTGGGACACCTTCCGCTCCGGCGGCCACGGCGGCCAGAACGTCAACAAGGTTGAAACCGGCGTCCGTGTCCGCCACCTCCCGACCGGCATCGTCGTCGAGAACACCGAAGGCCGGACCCAGATCGGCAACAAGGAGAACGCCCTCCGCATCCTGAAATCCCGCCTCTATGACCTGGAGCTGAAGAAACGCCAGG
>JAFRVZ010000036.1 GCA_017438265.1 Bacteroidales bacterium | reverse complement strand
TACAGCAGCGGCGACAGGGTGAAGACCGCGAGCGCCAGGAGCAGGTACATCGCCCACGGCGGCAGCTGCGTATAGGTCTTCATCATATAGCCCAGTGCCGCGACAGGAAGGTAGTGCACGATATAGAGCCCGTAGCTGGAGCGGGTCATATAGCCCGCGAAACGGCCCGTGCCGTCGAAGCGCGCCTGGAACCATCCCATCAGCGCAAGGCACATCAGCCAGCCGTAGAGGCAGTTGAGCGGGCTTCCGAGGTACGCCGGCGTGGTGTTGTCCTGCCCGAAGGTCGTGGCGACGAGCACCACGCCCGAAACGGCCGCACACGCCATCAGCGGCACCCACGCCTCCTTCACCCTCTCCTGCACCGCGTCATGCGAAAAGACGAAGTAGCCCAGCAGGAACGGAATCAGGTAGAAAAGCGGCTTGTAGAGGTTCCAGAGGCCGTCCGCCGTCTCCGGGCGGGGCTCCCGGACCAGCGTATGCTCCCCGAGCCAAAACAGCACGCCCAGCAGGATGATCCAGACGATGTTCGCCTTCCCGCACCACGCCCGAAACCGGTCCCTGCGGTCCAGCGCGCGCACCGCCAGCAGCACAAGGCTCAGCAGCCACAGCACCTGGATGAACCACAGCGGCCCCGTGCCGCTGAAAGCCATCATGAAGTACCTTGCGACCCCCGGAATCCCTTCAAAGGCGCCCTGCCGCGCCGCCACCACCGTATTGAAATACCCCGTCATCCAATGGAACACGAACAGGCCAACGGTCCCGGGCACCAGCAACTTCCGCGTGCGCGCCCGGAACCACTCCCCCGCGGAATGCCGCTCCAGCGCATAGCGGGCGCTGATCCCCGCCAGGAGGAACAGCAGCGGCATGAACCACGGGTACAGGACATACATCAGCACATCCTGGTATTGTCGGCACGCGGGATACTCCCCGAAGCCGCCGATACCGCCGAAGACCCCCTTGTTGTTGTAGAAATAAACCACGTGGTACAGCAGCACCAGGAGCACCGTCACCCAGCGGAGGTTGTCGATCCAATGCTTTCTCATTGATGAAGATTTAGAAAGAAGTACGGGAGAGTTCCCACTAGAACGGGAAATAGCGGATGATGTAATACAGCATGACGCCGGAAGCGGCGAGCTTGATCCCGGTGCCGAAGATGAATCCGAAGAACGACCCGATCGAGGCGATGAAGGATTTCATCACGCCCTTGTCGGCATAGAAGTACTCCATCAGGAACGCGCCCAGCAGGCTGCCCAGGATCATCCCGACCGGCGGGAAAATCAGCCCGACGATCAGGCCCGCAATCGAGCCCTTGACCGCATAGCGGGAGCCCCCCGTCACCTTCGTGAACATCGCCGGAACCACGTAATCCACGATCGTCACCGCCACCGTGATGGCGAGCCAGATCCACAGGAAACGCGGCTCCATCGGCTTGCCCCCGTCGCTCAGATAGACCAGGAGCAGGCCCACCCAGCTCAGCGGCGGCCCCGGGAGGCCCGGGGCGATGCTGCCGATGATGCCGATGATGCCGGCGACGAGCGCCAGGATGTCCAACCACTCCATCAGAACGCGGAGAGGTCGATGAGGAGGATGCCGCTCATGCTGGCGAACTCGACGGCGGTGCCGCCGGCGACCGTCATCACGACCGTGTAGGTTCCGTTCTTGGCGTACTTGTGGGTCTGGTTCTCCGCATAGGCTTCCGTCGCCTTGTCACCCCAGTCGACGGTACCGGAGACTTCCGGTCCGGTTATCGCCGGGACCGTGACGGTCCTGTTGTTGTGGACGAACGAGAGCATCTGGTCCTCGCCGCGCTGGGTGACGGTCAGGGTCGCGGAGATGGGATCCTCCTTGCCCTGGAGCGTCACGACGGCGTAGCGGGAGCCGGCGGCGGGATTCTCGGCCACGTCGATGAGCAGCTGCTTCCCGTCCTCGCTCAGGGTCACCGACAGCCAGCCGGCGGCCGCTTCCGGAACCAGGATCTCCAGCTCGACGTTGGTGTTGACGTCCACGGTCACCTGCGAGGCCTCCCTGTCGACCAGGAAGGAATCGCCGCTGAGGGTCAGGTACGGTTTCGCACGCTGGAAGACAGTGATCGTCGCCTCGACATTGCCCTTGTCGTCGGTCAGCTCGATCTTGCCGCTGCGGCTCTTGGTCTCGAAGTTCTTCTCGACCCTGAACTGGAACTGGTATTCATCGAGGGCCTTGGTCTTGAGCTGGGTGATCCAGGCGGCGTCGCCCTCCGGGATACTGACCTTGGCGCCGATGTTGGATTTGAGGTCCACGGTGAAGGTGCCGCCGTTGGCGTCGAAGCTGTAGTCAAACCCGCCGTCCACGATGAACCCGTCGTTCTGGGTCTGCGTGACGGTCACGACTTCCTTCAGGCCGGCGCCGGCGAAGGTGATGGTGCAGGAGCGCTCGCCGTAGGTATCGTTCGGCGCGACCGCGAAGGTCTCGGTGTAGTCCTGCATACCCTTGGTGCCGGACTTCGTCAGCCAGTCGGCGCCTGCCTGGATTTCAACCGTGTAGGACACGTTGGACTGGAGTTTCACGGTCAGCGTGCCGCCCTCGGGACCGACGGTCTCCTCCTTGCTGGAGAGGACGAGCTTGTCCATCTGGGCCTGCGTGACGGTCACGGTCTGGGACAGGCCTTCGCTGGTGACGGTGATGGTCGCGCTGCGCGCGTCGGGGGTCGTATTGGCATCGACGGTGAAGCCGAGGGTCTTGTCTTCCTCGGTGCCGGAGGGATTCTTGAGGTGGACCCAGGAGGCGTTGGCACTGGCGTTCCAGGGGTAGTTCGCGGTCACGGAGACGCTCTCCGTGGCGGAGTCCGCAGTCTTGACTTCGATGCTGGCCGGGGAGACGGTCAGGACCGGCTCCGGCTTGCAGGAAGCGGCGAGTACGGCGGCGGCCGCCGCAGCGAAGAGGATATGTATCTTTCTCATAATCATCTATCCTATAAAGTTACATCGAATGTTTTGGAAAGGCCGTTGAGGCTGACGCTGAAGGTGTAGGTGCCTTTCTCCAGCGCGTTTCCGTCGACCGTGAAGGTTCCGTCGGAACCCTTGACGGCGGAAGAGCGGTCTTTCCCCTTGGCGTCTTTCAGCGTGACCGACGCCTGCGCGAGGGTCGTGACGGTAATCACGCGGCTCGTGGAATCGAAGCGCAGGCGGGTCGACTCCAGGAGCGCGTCCTCGCTCATCAGAACCAGCGTTTCCTTGCCGCCGCCGTCCTGGTTGAAGAGCGGCAGGAACCACTCGTCCGGCTGGTCGTCCGATACGTCGCCGTAGGTAGCGACCGGGCGGAGGTAGTCTCCGGGAAGGATATCCGTCCGGATGAGCGTCGGGAAATCGACCGGATGATAGTAATACCCTTCTTCCAGGTTGGCTTCCAGCAGCTGCGAGGGGATTTCCTGGAATTCGCCGGCGGCGGTGAACTTTCCGAGTCCGAAATAAATCCGGTCGAAGCTGCCGCCCTGGGAGATGATTTCGGTCACGGTGACGGAGAACTCCTTGTTCTTGGTGATGTTCTTCTGGTTCGTCTTGATGTTCGTGTAGCCGACGGTTCCCGTGGGGGCTTCGCCGCCCTCGTCGGGGATGATATGGAAGACGGCGGAATTCCCGCGCGTAAAGCCGCCCATGTCGGTGATGGCATAGAATCCGTTTCCGGAGCCGCTCCAACCCCAGTTGAAGCGGAGGAAACCGTCGGATTTCCGGTAGCCGTCGCAGATGAAGGCGTGGCCGCCTTCACTGTCGCGGCCGTTGTAGAGGACGAGGCGGCCCTCGTCGATTTCGGCGGCGATCATCCCGATCCAGTCATCCACGGGGATGTAGCTCTTGGTCAGGCTGTAGAGCGACTTGTCATAGCCCATATAGACCGGAAGCTGCTTCGCGGCAAAAACCGTCGCAGCGCCGGAGCCGTCCGCGTTGAACTGCATCTGGGACATCACGGCGACGTCGAACATCAGTTCGGCGACCGCGTCGGCCTGGGCGTCCGTGTAACTGCCCCTGTAGTCCGGGAGCATGTTGTCCCAGTCGTATTCATCGCCGAGTTTCTTTCCGTCCTGCTTGCGGCTGTTTCCCTTGTTTGTCGTGTAGTTGTAGGTCGGAAGCACGCCCGTTCCTTTCGCGGGATGTTTATAATGGTACATCAGGATGGAAATCGCGGTCGCGACGCAGCCCGTGATGGACTGTTTGCCGTCCACCTCGGGGCAGAAGCGGTTGTACGGGGCTCCCTGGTCCCAGAGGGCGGTCTCGATGAAGACCTCGTCGTCATCGTCGCGGGCCGGGCCGGAGGCCGCCGCGGTCCAGGCTTCGCGGACCGCCGCCGTCGGCTTCAGCCCTTCCCTGCGGGCCTGGGCGATGACGGTCTGCAGGCCCTCCATCCAGTCCGCGAGGCCCGGCGCCATGTTGTCGGCCGACGGGAAGGACTGGGTGTCGGAGTACGCGAGGATCGGATTCAGCACATCCTCGCCGGAGACGACCACGAAGCCGCCGCCGGCTGCATTGTACACATAGAAGGCCGGTTCCGCCGACACGGCTTCACCGGGTTTTTCTCCGCGCCAGACCAGGCTGAGCGTCTTGCCGCCCGCCTTGGTCCCGGAGGGATTCAGGAACTTTTCAGCGATTTCCTGCGCCTTGTCGGCCTTGACCCGGTCCGCATACGCGGCGACCGGAAGCAACAGCGCTATCGCAAGCAGTAATTTTTTCATTGATAATCTGTTAGAAGGAACTCAGGTCGATTTCATCGATGCCGGTCACACCCGTAAACTTCACGCCGATGCCGCCGTAGAAGACGATGGTGACAGGATAGGTTCCCTGTTTTTTGTATTCTTTGTTCATGACCGAAGGGTAATTCTTCTCGCTGGAATCATCGCCCCAGTTGGTCTTGCCGGAGACGTTCGCGCCGAGGATGGTCGGGAGCGTGAGTTTCTGGCCGGTGAAGTTGAAGCGGAGGGTCTGGGTCGGGCCGCGCTGGACGACCAGGACTTCGGCGAAGATATCCCCGTCATCGTCGCTGATGATGCGCACGGTCGCGGAACGGGTCGCGCTGGCCGTGTTTTCCCCGGCCGTGAAGATGTAGGCCGCGTCGCCGTCGGGACGGCCGCTCAGCCAGTCGGCGTCCGCCGGGATCTCGACGGTGAAGCCGGTGTTGGAATCGATGGAGAGGGTCGCTTCGCCGCCTTCCTTCTCGAAGGAGATGGATTCCGGGGTGACCTTGATGTAGGGCTTGGAATGCTGGATGACGGTCACGCTGACGGTCTTGTTGCCGCTGACGTCGCGGAACTCGATCCGGCCTTCGCGGGCCTTCTTGCCTTCGTTCTTGTCGACCTCGAAGGCGAACTGGTATTCCTCGAGGGCCTTGGTGTCCTTGCGGGAGATCCAGCTTTCGCCTTCGACGACGAAGGCCTTGCAGCCGACGTTGGATTTCAGCTCGACGGTGAAGGTGCCGCCCTTCCAGGACACGGTGTATTCCGCATCGCTGTCGAGGATGAGGGCGTCGGTCTGGCCCTGGGTCACTTTGATCGTGTGTTTCGTGCCGGCGCCGGAGAAGGTGATTTCGCAGGTGCGGGTGTCATAGCCTTCGTTGGGGGCGACGGTGAAGCTTTCGGTGCTCTCGGCGAGGCCCTTGGTCGTGCTGCGGGTTACCCAGTCGGTTCCGCCGGTGATTTCGACGCTGTAGGAGACGTTGGACTGGACTTTGACGGAGAAGTTGCCGCCCTCGGGGCCGAAGTTCTGGTCCGAGCCGGCCACGATCATCTTGTCGGCCTGGGCCTGGGTCAGGGTCACGGTCTGGGAGAGGGAGGCGCTGGAGATGGTGATGGTACCGGTGCGCTCGTCGGAGGAGGCGTTGGCGTCATAGGTGAAGGAGACGCGGCCTTCGCCGGCTTCGCCGGAGGCGGTGCTGATATGGATCCAGCCGTCGGAGCTCTTCGCGGTCCAGGCGTTGTTGGCCGTGACGTTGACGGCGTTCGAGCCGGCTTCGGGGCCGGCGGAAAGGGTCGTCGGGGAGACGGAGAGGGTCGGCTCCGGGGTGCAGGAGAATGCGAATGCCACCAGGGCGGCCAGGGAAATCAGAATACTCTTTTTCATGGTCTTTTCCTCCTCTGATTAAAGCGTGAACGCAAGGGTCTTGGTATAGTCTCCCACGGTCAGGGTCAGCACGTAGCGGCCGGCGTTGAGCGCGGAGGTGAAGATGGTCAGGATGCCGTTGTCGGCGCTGACGGCGGCACTCTTGTCGGTTCCGCCGCCGGTCCTGAGTTTCCAGGCGACGCCCGGCAGGGTCGTGACGACGATCTTGCCCGACGCGGCGTCGTATTCGAAGTCGGTGCGGTCGGTGAGGATCTCAATGCCGCCGAGGAGGATGGCTTCCGAACCGCCGGCGGCGGCATCGAAGTACATCCGCTTCCAGGTCTTGGCGTCGGCGCTATAGACGGGACGGATCACGTCGTCCGGGTAGATCAGGTCGGGGACGGTCACGGTCGCCTCGATCGTGCTCTTGGCGCCGGGCTGGATGTTGTTCAGGGCCTGGGGCTCGGAGACAATCTCCTTGAACTCGCCGTCCTTGTCGAAGCGGCCGACGGCGTAGTAGCCGGTAAAGGCGCCGTTGAGGGCGGTCACGTCAATGGCCCTGGTGTTGAAGGTCGCGCCGGGGGCGGAGCTCCTGCTGCCGGCGCTGAAGCGGCTGTAGATCAGCGCGGGGCTGGTATCCGTGTTCGGCTTGAGGCCGATGTAGATGACGTGGTTCTGGGAATAGTTCCTGGGGACGCCGGAGGGGACGAGGTTGTCCACGGAATAGAAACCGTTGGCCATGCCGGTCCATCCCCAGTTGATGCGGATGTTGTTCGAGGCGTCGTAGCCGTCGACGACGAAGACGTGGCTCGCTCCGCCGGGATCCTGCGCCTCGTAGATCAGCGGACGGCCGGCGTCAATCTCGGCCTGGATCTGGCTGAACCAGGGGGTGAGGGCTGTGGCGCCGCGCGCAATCCGCTGGATGCCGGGATCATAGCCCATATAGTTGATCAGGCCGGCACGGGCGTCCGTGGTGAGCGCGCTCGTACCGCCGTTGGCAGCCGAGTTGAAACGGGCGTGGACCATCACGGCGATGTCGAACAGCAGGTTCGCGACGGCGTCTTTCTGGGCGTCCGTTTCGGCTCCGGTAAAGGTCAGGGGCATGCTGTCCCAGTCATACGTGGCGCCGAGGTTATGGCCCGGCTGCGTCCGGGTAGTCCCCTTGGCGGTCGCATACGTATAGGACGGGAGGACGCCGGAGCCTTTTTCGGGGTGCTTGTGGTAGCGCATGATGATGGCGGTCGCGGCGGCGACGCAGCCCGTGACGGACTGCTCGGTATCCACGCCGGGGCATTTCGCGCCGAAGATGCCGTCCTGGCCCCAGTTGGCGGTCGCGAGGGTGATCGAGCCGCGGGCGGGGCCGGAGGCCGTGGCGGCCGGGTTCTGCCAGCGGGCGGCCGTGGCGGGCGAGGGCTTCATTCCCTGCGCACGCACGCTCAGGATCGTTTCCCGCAGGCCGTCCATCCAGGCGGCGAGGTTGTCCGGCATCCCTTCGGAGCGGAAGGAGTTTTCGTAAGAGTAGGCGAGGATCGGGTTCACCGCATCATCGCCGGCGACGATGACGAAGCCGCCGCCCTCGATATTGAACACATAAAAGGCCGGCTGGGCCATCGGGGTCTCCCCCGGCTTTTCACCGCGCCAGACCAGCTGGAGCGTGTTTCCGCCTGCCTTGGTCGCGCCCGCGCCGAGGAAGCGCTGCGCCGTTTCCTGCGCCTTGTCGAGCTTCACGCCGTCCGCGAACGCAAAGACGGGAAGCAGGAGCAGGGCTGCCATCAAGAGTCTTTTCATAACAAAGCGTTTTGGTAGATTACAAAAATAAACGTTTTCTATAATAATCCCCACAGGTAAAAACCGTATATTTGTATTGGATTGTAAATTTTCTACGGAATGTTCGATAAAGATACTTATATCCGCCGGCGCCGTTCCCTACTGGAACGGATGGCAGGAGAAAAAGGAATCGCGCTCTTCCTCGGGAACGTGGAAGCGCCGGCCCAGTACCGGGACAACGCCTACAAGTTCCGCCAGGACAGCACCTGGCTCTATTATTTCGGCATCGACGCGCCGGGATTCGGCGCGGTCCTCGACCTGGAGAGCGGGAAGGAGACCCTCTTCGCCGATGACGTCGAGATCGACGACATCATCTGGATGGGGCCGCAGCCGTCGGTCGCGTCCGTCGCCGCGGGTGTCGGCGTAGCGTCCAGCGCGCCATATGCGGCGCTGGAAGCCACGGTCGCCGCCGCGCGCGCCGCCGGCCGCCCGGTCCACTTCCTCCCGGCTTCCCGCTACGCGACCGCGCTGACCCTCTCCCGGCTGCTCGGCATCGCCCCGGCGGAGACCTTCTCCGCGGGCAAGGCCGGCTGCCGGCGGGCCTCGGAGCCGCTGGTCCGCGCCGTCGTCGCGATGCGCCTCGTCAAGGAGCCCTGCGAGATCGCCCAGCTCGACGACGCCTGCGCCCTCGGCTACGAGATGCACACGACCGCCCGGAAGGGCATCCGCGTCGGCCGGGTCGAGCAGGAGATCGTCGGCGCGATGGAAGGCGTGACCCTCGCCAAGGGCTGGGGCGTCTCCTTCGCGACGATCCTGACCCAGCACGGCGAAATCTTCCACAACCACTCCCACGACTGCACGATCGAGCCCGGAAAGCTGATGGTCATCGACGCAGGCGCGGAGAACAACATGCACTACGCCTCCGACTTTACCCGGACCTACCCGACCGGCGGCAAGTACACCGCCCGCCAGCGCGACATCTACCAGATCGTCTATGAATGCCACGAGCTGGCCTTCTCGCTGACCCGGCCCGGCACGTCCTACCGCGACGTCCACCTCGCCGCCGCCCGCCACATGCTCGAACGCCTCTCCGACGTCGGCCTCGTCGCCGGCGACCCGGCCGAAATGGCCGCGGACGGCATCGCAGGCCTCTTCATGCCCCACGGCCTGGGCCACAACATGGGCCTGGACGTCCACGACATGGAGGACCTCGGCGAGAACCTCGTCGGCTACGACGACGACCAGCGGCGCTCGCCGCAGCTCGGCCTCGGCAGCCTCCGGATGGCCCGCCGCCTCGTGCCCGGCAACGTCGTCACGGACGAACCCGGCATCTACTTCATCCCGGCGCTGATCGTGCAGTGGAAGGAGCAGGGCCTCGGCAAGGGCTGCGTCCGCTACGACAAGCTCGAAAGCTACCATGACTTCGGCGGCATCCGCCTGGAGGACGACGTCCTCGTCCTCCCGGACGGCGCGCGCCGCCTCGGACCGCAGCGCCTCCCGGCCTCCCCGGACGAGATCGAAGCTGCGATGGAACAGGATAAAACCGCATAACTATGGGACTTCTTACAGGAAAAACCGCCCTGATTACGGGCGCTGCGCGGGGCATCGGCAAGGCCATCGCCCTCCGCTTTGCACAGGAAGGCGCGGACGTCGCCTTCACGGACCTCGCCCTTGACGGAATGACCCTCGCGACGGAGCGCGAAGCCGCCGCCTTCGGGACCCGCGTCAAGGCCTACGCCTCGAACGCCGCCGACTTCGACGACGTCCACAGGACCGTCGAAGCCGTCCTCGCGGACTTCGGCCGGATCGACATCCTCGTCAACAACGCCGGCATCACCCGCGACGGCCTGATGCTCCGGATGGACGAGAACCAGTGGGACAAGGTCATCACCGTCAACCTCAAGTCCGCCTTCAACCACATCCACGCCCTGACCCCCGCCTTCGTGCGCCAGCGCGGCGGCAGCATCATCAACATGTCCTCCGTCGTCGGCGTCAGCGGCAACGCGGGCCAGAGCAACTATGCCGCCTCGAAGGCCGGCCTGATCGGCCTGACCAAGTCGATCGCCAAGGAACTCGGCCCCCGCGGCGTCCGCGCGAACGCCATCGCCCCCGGCTTCATCGTCTCCGACATGACCGACGCGATCCCGGAGGAGATCCGCAAGGCCTGGATCCAGACGATCCCGCTGCGCCGCGGCGGCACGGTCGAGGAAGTCGCCAAGGTCGCCCTCTTCCTCGCCAGCGACCTCTCCTCCTATGTCAGCGGCCAGGTCATCCACTGCTGCGGCGCGATGAACTGCTGATGGAGCCCTTCCGGGCGCTGCTGGACCTGGTGTTGCCGAGGCGTTGTATCGTGTGCGGGGAAAGGCTGAACACCAGGGAGCGCCACTGCTGCCTCGGCTGCCTGCTGGACCTGCCCCAAACCTTCTACTGGACCTGGGAGGACAACCCCATGTCCCTCCGCTTCCGCGAATCCTCCGCCCTCCCGGAGGCCCGCGCCGCCGCCCTCTTCTTCTACCGCAACGGCTCCGGCTACGAAAACATCACCCGGGAGCTGAAATACGGCTACAACCGCGCCGCAGGCCGGTATTTCGCGCGGATGCTCGCCGCGCGCCTCGTCGCGGGCGGCCTGTTCGCGGACGTGGACCTCGTCGTCCCCGTCCCGCTCCACTGGACGCGCCTCTACCGCCGCGGCTACAACCAGGCGGCGGTCATCGCCGCCGAGCTCGCACGCGCGCTCGGGGCGCCGATCGCGGCGCGGGCGCTCGTCCGCGTC
>JAFRVZ010000035.1 GCA_017438265.1 Bacteroidales bacterium | reverse complement strand
TCGAGTACTTCATCTCGACCCACGGTGCCCGTAAGGGTCTGGCCGATACCGCCCTCAAGACGGCGGACGCCGGTTACCTGACCCGCCGTCTGGTCGACGTGTCCCACGACGTGATCATCACCGAAGAGGACTGCGGTACCCTCCGCGGCCTCATCGCGACCCCGATCAAGGACAAGGATACGATCGTCGAGAGCCTCGGCGAGCGCATCCTCGGCCGTACCTCCGTCCACGACATCTTCAACCCGCTGACCGGAGAACTGATTCTCCACGCCGGCGAGGAGATCCGCGAGGACGCCGCCGCCCTGATCGACTCCCTCCCGATCGAGCAGGTCGAGATCCGTTCGGTCCTTACCTGCGAGAGCCGCAAGGGTATCTGCGCGAAGTGCTACGGCCGCAACCTCGCCACCAGCCGCATGGTGGAGAAGGGCGAAGTCGTCGGCGTCATCGCCGCGCAGTCCATCGGCGAGCCGGGTACGCAGCTGACCCTGCGGACCTTCCACGTCGGTGGTACCGCGTCCAGCACCGCCGCCGATTCCTCGATCGAGGCCCGCTACAACGGTAAGCTCCAGTTCGAAGAACTCCGTACGATCCAGCGCCAGAAGGAAGACGGCACGGCCGAAGAAGTGGTCGTCAGCCGCCAGACCGAAGTCCGCGTCGTCGACGAGAATACGGGTTACACCTATTCCCAGTATGAAATCCCCTACGGATCCGTCCTCTACAAGAAAGACGGCGACAAGGTCCGCGTGGGCGACCTCATCTGCGAGTGGGATGCCTACAACGCCGTCAACATCATCGAAACGGCCGGTACGGTCAAGTTCGAGAACATGGTCGAGGGCGAAACCTTCGAGGAGAAGATCGCCGACGAGTTCAGCATCAACAAGGACCGCGTCATCACGGAATCCCGTGACAAGACCAAGGTTCCTGTCATCGATATCCTTGACGCATCCGGAGAGCGCATCAAGAACTTCAACCTCCCGGTCGGCGCCCACATCATGGTGGAAGACGGCCAGCAGGTCAAGGTCGGCGACATCCTCTTCAAGACGCCGAGGGCCCTGGGCAAGTCCAGCGACATCACGGGCGGTCTGCCGCGCGTCACGGAGCTGTTCGAAGCCCGCAACCCGAGCAACCCCGCCATCATCTCCGAGATCAACGGCGAAGTCATCATGGGTAAGACCAAGCGAGGCAACCGCGAAATCACCGTCCGGAGCAAGTCCGGCGTGGAGAAGCACTACCTCGTCCCGACGACGAAGCAGATCCTCGTCCAGGAGAACGACTACGTCAAGGCCGGCAGCCGGCTGTCCGACGGCGGCGTCTCCCCGACCGACATCCTGAACGTCCTCGGTCCGGTCAAGGCCCAGGAGTACATTGTGAACGAAGTCCAGGCCGTCTACCGCCTCCAGGGCGTGAAGATCAACGACAAGCACTTCGAGATCATCGTACGCCAGATGATGCGCAAGGTCGAGATCACCGATCCGGGTGACACCGACTTCCTGCCGGAAGAACTCGTCGACAAGTGGGCCTTCATGGACACCAACGACGCGATCTTCGGCAAGTCCATCGTCCTCGATCCGGGCGAGTCCCAGAAGTTCTATGCCGGTGACATCATCGACGCCCGCGACCTGCGGAACGAGAATTCCTCGCTCGAGCGCCAGGGCCTGAAGATGATGGTTGTCCGCGAAGCCCGTCCCGCCACGGCCCGCCTGGTGCTCCAGGGCATCACCCGCGCCGCCCTCCGGACCAACAGCTTCATGTCCGCCGCTTCCTTCCAGGAGACCACCAAGGTCCTCAGCGAGGCAGCGATCCGGGCGCGCGTCGACGATCTGGAAGGCCTCAAGGAGAACGTGATCTGCGGTCACCTCATTCCGGCCGGTACCGGTCTGAAGGAATACCAGAACATCGTTGTCGGCCGCAAGGACGAGATGGCACAGGAACTTTACGACCTGTAGTACTTTATGATACGATTCGGAATCGTCGGTACCGGGAGGATCAGCGACTGGGTTCTCCAGGGTGCCATTCAGGATCCGCGTTTTCAGGCAGTGGCCGTATGTTCGCGCAAGGCGGACACGGCCGCTGCCTTTATTTCTTCCCACCCGCAGGTGTTCGGGCCGGACGCGAAGGTCTTCACTTCCATCGAAGCGATGGCCGCGTGCCCGGAGGTGGATGCCATCTACATCGGCACGCCGAACACCACCCACTGTCCGTACACCCTCGCCGCCATCGCGGCGGGCAAGCACGTCCTCTGTGAAAAGCCCCTGGGCTGCAACCTGGACGAGGTGGAACGGATGGTCGGGGCCGCCCGCGCGAAGGGGGTGCTGCTGATGGAGGCGATGATCTCGACGCTGAACCCCTTCTTCCGTGCGTTGAAGGAGGAGGCCGGGAAGATCGGGCCCATCCGCGGCTACGAGACCTTCTACTGCCAGCGGTCCTCGAAGCTGGACAATTTCCGCAAGGGCATCATCGCCCCCGCCTTCGACCCGCGGCTGGGCGGCGGTGCGCTCGAAGACCTCGGCATCTACACGGTCTACACGATGCTCTCCATCCTCGGAGAGCCCGCCGGCGTCCGTGCGGAGCAGCTTTTCGAGCCGACGCCCTACGGCCCCATCGACGTCGAAGGCCACGCCACGCTGGCGTACCCGGGCTTCAACGCCGAGATGACCTATTCCAAGATGCGGGATGCGAAGGTCCCGACGACGGTGACGGGCGCCGAAGGCAGCCTGTCCGTCGACGAGATCCACATCTGCGCCCAGGACAAACTCGAAAAAAATCCGTATTTTTATGAGTTCGAGGAATTCATCGGCGTGCTCGAATCCGGCCGCCGCGAGTCGGCCGTCAACAGCCACGCCCTCGCGCTGGCCGTGCGCCGCGTGATGGATTCCATCCACCGTCAAGTCTGAAACGGAACCGAGATGAGAGAAGTCTTTCTGACCAATACCCTTTCCCGCAGGAAAGAGCTGTTCGTCCCCGTCAATCCGGGACACGTAGGAATGTATGTCTGCGGCCCGACCGTCTACGGCGAGGCCCACCTCGGCCATGCCCGCCCGGGCGTGACCTACGACGTGCTGCAGAAGCTGTTCAGGCACCTGGGCTACAAGGTGCGCTATGTCCGCAACATCACGGACGTGGGGCACCTGGAGCACGATGCCGACGAAGGCGAGGACAAGATCGCGAAGAAGGCCCGCCTCGAAGAGCTGGAGCCGATGGAGGTCGTCCAGACCTACACCTTCCGCTACCACGAGGCGATGCGCCTGCTGAACGTGGCGCCCCCGTCGATCGAGCCGCGCGCGTCCGGCCACATCGTGGAGCAGATCGAAGCCGTCCGGAAGATTCTCGAGGCCGGCTACGCCTACATCAGCAACGGTTCGGTCTACTTCGACGTCCGCAAGTACAACGAGGAGCACCGCTACGGCGTCCTCTCCGGCCGCAACCTCGAAGACACCCTCGAGGGGACTCGCGAGCTGGACGGCCAGGGCGACAAGCACGCGCCCTTCGACTTCGCCATCTGGAAGAAGGCGGAGCCGCAGCACATCATGAAATGGCCCTCCCCGTGGGGCGAAGGCTTCCCGGGCTGGCACCTGGAGTGCTCCGTGATGGGCGAAAAGTACCTCGGCCGCGAGTTCGACATCCACGGCGGCGGCATGGACCTCCTCTTCCCCCACCACGAATGCGAAATCGCCCAGAACGTCGCCTCCCGCGGCACGCAGGGCGTCCACTACTGGGTCCACAACAACATGATCACCATCGGCGGCCAGAAGATGGGCAAGTCGCTCGGCAACTTCATCACCCTGCCGCAGCTCTTCTCGGGCGACCACCCGCTGCTCGCCCAGGCCTACAGCCCGATGACGATCCGCTTCTTCATCCTCCAGGCCCACTACCGCGGCACGCTGGACTTCAGCAACGAGGCACTGCAGGCCGCCGAGAAAGGCCTGAAGCGCATCCTGCAGGCCGCGAAGGACCTGTACGCGATGGCGGGGCACCCGGCCCCGAACCTCCCGTACGGAGAAATCTCCGACGCGGTTGCGCCGGACCGCTGCCCGGCGGACAACCCGGAAGTGAAGGCCGTCTTCGAGGGCATCTACGACGCCCTCTGCGACGACATGAACACCCCGATCGCGCTTTCCCACGTCTTCGACGCCGTGCGCATCATCAATACGGCGAAGGACCGGAAACTGACGCTCTCGAAGGGCGACCTGGAGACGCTGGTGCAGCTCTTCGACGACATCGTTTTCGGCGTGCTCGGCCTGCGGGACGACGAAGGCGAAGGCGGGAAGCTCGGCAAGACCGTGGCCGGCCTGATGGATATGGTGCTCGAATCCCGCGCCGAGGCCAAGGCCGCGAAGGACTGGACGAAGAGCGACCACATCCGCGACTGCCTGCGGACGCTGGGCATCGTGGTCAAGGATACGAAGGACGGGGCCGAGTGGACGCTGGAATGATGAAACTGGTCAGCTGGAACGTGAACGGGCTGCGCGCCGTGGCGAAGAAGGGCTTCGGGGACATCTTCGAGGGCTTCGACGCCGATTTCGTGTGCCTCCAGGAGACGAAGCTCTCGGAGGGGCAGCTGGACCTCGAATTCTGGGGATACCGCTCCTATTGGAACTACGCCGAGAAGAAGGGATATTCCGGCACGGCGATCTATTCGCGGGTCGAGCCGCTCTCCGTCCGCTACGGCATCGGGATTCCCGAGCACGACACGGAGGGGCGGGTGATCACGCTCGAGACGGAGGATTTCTACCTCGTCTGCGTCTATGTGCCGAATTCGCAGGACGGGCTGCGGCGGCTGGAATACCGGATGCGCTGGGAGGATGACTTCCGCCGCTACCTGACCGGGCTGGCGGAGCGCAAGGGGGTCGTCGTCTGCGGGGACATGAACGTCGCCCACGAGGAGATCGACCTGAAAAACCCCGCCACGAACCACTTCAACGCCGGTTTCAGCGACGAGGAGCGGGCCAAGATGACCGAGCTGCTCGGCGCCGGGTTCATCGACAGCTGGCGCTTCCTCCATCCGGAGGAGGTCAAGTACAGCTGGTGGTCGTACCGGATGGCCGCCCGCGAGCGGAACGTCGGGTGGCGGATCGATTATTTCCTGGTTTCGGAGAATCTGCGGGACCGGATCGTCTCAGCGGACATCCACGACGGGATTACAGGTTCCGACCACTGTCCTGTCGAACTTGTTCTACGGTAACCTTTTCTTCGGGCCGTTTCAACATCTCATACACATACGCGATCGCGCCGGTGACGAGCATCATCAGCGTCTGGGACTCGTGTGAGAGGGTCGCGAAGATGATGCCGGTCTCGAACGGGATGTTGTAGATCGACTGGAGGGCGAGGGCGACGAGGTAGTGGAAGGCGCCGAAACCGCCCGGAACCGGGACGATCGAGGCGATGCCGCCGACGACCATGATGAAGAGGCCGTCGATCAGGTCGAGGCCCAGGTCGCCGGGCAGGGACCAGATGATGGTCATCGTCATCAGGATGAAGCAGGCCCAGAGGCCGGCCGTCAGGAGCAGGAAGGTCCCCTTGTTCTTCATCTTCGTGAAGCTGACGAGGCCGTCCCTGACCCCCTGCATCACCTTGCGGGCGCGCGGGGAGCGGAAATAGGCCACGACCAGCACGGCGACCACCGCCAGCACGGCGACGAGCCACCAGTAGTTGAATCCGTTGCCGCCCACCTTCCCGAGGATTTCCTCGGCGAAGAAGGAGCTGAAGAGGTTCCAGCGCATCGCGAGGACCGCGATGATCAGCATCAGGAGGACGAAGATATCCCAGGTCCGTTCCAGCAGGACCGTGCCGATCGCCTTTTCATAGGCGAGGCGTTTCGAAGTCACGTAGCCGCAGCGGATGAATTCGCAGCTGTGGGGGATCACATAGTCCGCCATGCGGGCGATCATGAAGCCGTCCACGCAGCGGCCGCGGCGCACCTCCGGGTCGAGGGGCAGGATCAGCAGGCGCCAGCGGAGGCCGCGGATCACGTTCGCGAGCGCGCCGAAGACCATCGACAGCAGGACGAAGCCCCAGCGGCACTGCTGCAGCACCGCGATGAAATCGTGCCATTTCACTTCCCGGAACGAGAAGTAAAGGAGGACCAGCGCGACGGCGGTCCAGAGCACATATTTCAGTTTCACTTTCACGGCCGCAAATATACCGATAATAATTTGTATTTTTGTTAGATATGAAATCAATTCTTGGCATAGGCAACGCCCTGACCGATATCCTGGCCGTCCTGCCGGACGATTCCCTGCTCGCGAAGTACCATCTTCCGAAGGGAAGCATGCAGCACGTGGACAGCCAGACGGGCGACCTGATCTGGTCCGCCCTGCGGCCGCTGGGCGTCCATTACGTCGCCGGCGGCTCCGCCGCGAACACCATCACCTGCACCGCCATCTTCGGGATGCCCTCCGGATTCATCGGCAAGGTCGGCGACGACGACCTGGGGCACCTGTTCCAGAGCGACCAGGAGCAGTACGGCGTCAAGTGCACCCTGCTGAAGGGGAAGCAGTCTTCCGGCCGCTCGATGGTCTTCATCACGGGCGCCAACGCCGAGCGGACCTTCGCCGTCCACCTCGGCGCCGCGCTGGAGTTCGTCCCGGAGGACCTGAAGCCGGAGATGTTCGAAGGCTACGACTACTTCCATATTGAGGGCTACCTGGTCCAGAACCAGGCGCTGATCCGCCGCGCGGTCGAGATGGCGAAGGAGGCGGGGTGCATCATCTCGCTGGACATGGCCTCCTACAACGTCGTCGAGTCGAACGACGCGTTCCTCCACAACCTCGTGGAGCAGTACGTGGACATCGTCTTCGCCAACGAGACCGAGTCGCGCGCCTTTACCAAGCTCGAGGATCCGCGGGCGGCGCTGGACGAGATCTCCCGGATCTGCGAAGTCGCCGTGGTCAAGGTCGGAAAGGAGGGAAGCTGGGTGAAGCGGGGGGAGGAGGTGCATTTCATCGCGCCGTGGCCGGGAATCGCCATCGATGCGACGGGCGCGGGAGACACCTATGCCGCCGGATTCCTGTATGCCCATTCGCTGGGGATGCCGCTGAAGGTCTGCGGAGAGGTGGGTTCCTGCCTCGCCGCGAAGGTGGTGGAGGTCATCGGGACCAAGATTGACATTCCGCGCTGGCGGATCGCCAAGCAGGAGATCCGGGAGCTGATTGAAAAGGCCGGTGGACATGAGTAAATATGCAGTGGTGACCCTCCTGGATACGGAGGAGGCCGGCTGGGAGGAAGCGGCGCAGGCGGTGGAGGATCGCTGCCGCAGGCTGGGATACGCCAACCGGACATACTACATCGATTTCAGGAAATACCGGAAGGGAGAGGCGCCGGCGACGGATGCGGAAGCGACGCTGCGGCGCACGACCGGATGGTGGTTCTGGAAGAAGCAGCCCGCGCTCTGGAAAGAGGTCGCGGCGCTGACGCCGGACCTGCTGCTCTGTCTCACGGCGCAGTTCGCGCCGGAGACGGTCGCGCTGGTCCGCGGTTCCGCCGCCCGCCGCAAGGCGGGACGCGCCGAGCCCGCCGACGGCATCTTCGACCTCGTCGTGAAATCGACGGACCGCTCCCCTGCCGATGCCGCCGCCGCGATCTTCGACTATCTGGCAAAGATTCAATAAAAATACGTATATTTGCATCCCCGCCCTGCGGGAGGACCGGTTCCGTAGCTCAGTTGGATAGAGCAACAGCCTTCTAAGCTGTGGGTCTTGGGTTCGAATCCCAACGGAATCACGCTGGAACGAATACTTCGTAAAACGCCCGATTCTGTCGGGCGTTCGTTGTATCTATCCGGGGCGTCAGCCGCGGGGATCAGCCGAAGAGGGAGATGGCGCCGAAGACGCCGAGGGAGGCGGCGAGCATGATCGCGCCGGCAAGGAGGACGCCGAGCAGGACGTAGATGACGCTCTTCCGGAAGTCCATGTCGAGGAGGCTGGCGGCGAGGGTGCCGCTCCAGGCGCCGGTGCCGGGCAGCGGGATGCCGACGAAGAGGAGCAGGGCGACGTAAAGGCCGGCGCCCGCCTTGGATTCCAGCTTGCGGCCCGCCTTCTCACCCTTCTCCAGACACCAGCGGAAGAAGCCGCCGATCCCCGGGAGGTCCTTTCCCCATTCCAGGATTTTCCGGCCGAACAGGTAGATGAAGGGGACGGGGAGCATATTGCCGATGACCGCGATGATGACCGAAGGGACGATCGGCAGCGAGAAACCGACGGCATACGGAATCGCTCCGCGGAGTTCGACCAGCGGGACCATCGAAATCAGGAAGACAATCAGGTACTTTTTCAACATACTGCCGCAAAGATAGCGATTAACAACGTTTTTCAGTATCTTAGACGTATGAAAAAACTGTTGTTTTCCATCGTGGCAGCCTTCCTGGCCGCCGGTCTCGCCTCCGCCCAGGAAATCCGCGATATCCGGACCGTCGTCGGCCTGCAGAAAGACGGCAGCGCCCGGGTCGTCCAGACCTGGGACATCACCGTCACCAGCGGAACCGAGTACTATATTCCCGTCGACAATCCCGGAAAGAGTTACATCCGCGATTTCTCCGTGAGCGAGAACGGGCAGGAGTACCTCAGCGAAGGCCGGAAGTGGAATTCGGACCGCTCGCTGCAGGCCAAGGCCGGCCGCTGCGGCATCATCGAGAAACGGGGCGGCAACATCGAACTCTGCTGGGGCCTGGGGGGATACGGCGACCACGAATATGTCCTCAGCTATACCATCGACAACCTGGTCCAGTCCTACGACGAATGCGACGGCTTCCACTGGCATTTCCTGAATGACGAGTGGAGCGTAAAACCCCGCCATGTCTCCATCGAGATCCAGAACAGGACCGGCGGCGACCCCTGGTACTGGAAGGATGAAAACGACAACAATGTCCAGTTCTGGGGCTTTGGAATGGAAGGTGAATCGTGGCTGAGCGAGGGCGTCGTCTATTTCGAGTCCACGGCGCCGTTCGACTTCGACAGCCGCTTCTCGGCGCTGATGCGCTTCCGGAAGGGGCAGTTCGCCCCGGCCGTGGAGGGCGACGGGACGTTCGAGGCGCTGAAGGACGAGGCGATGTACGGGAGCGACTACGGCGAAGACGAGAAGGATTCCCTCTTCGACCGGTTCTATTATGTCTTCTTCTTCCTTATGGTCGTCGTTCTCCCTGTCCTGATCATCGGCGTGGTGCTTTTCCACTTCTTCCGGAAAGCCTACCGAAAAGTCAGCGGACGCCATTACGACAAGCAGGTTTTCGGCGTCGACAAAATCGAGGGCTGGTTCCGGGACGTCCCGATGGACGGCAACCCGACCGCCTTCTTCAGCCTCCTCCACAAAGGGGACCTGCTGCATCCCAACCCGTTCTCGGACTTCCCGGACCTGGTCAGCGCCTACTTCCTCAAGTGGATCCAGGACGGACTGCTCGCCGTCGAGAAGGACCCGAAGGATGAAAAGCGGACGAACCTCCGCTTCGTCAAGCACCTTGCGGACCTGGACTTCGACGACGAAATGGAGAAGAAGGTCTACCTGGGCGCCCTCGATGCCGCCGGTGAAAACCGGCTGCTGGAAGCCGACGAGTTCAAGGCCTGGTCCTACAAACACGACGGGACCGTGTCCGACTGGCCGTCGGCGGCGATCGATACCGGCCACAGCGTCTGGTTCAAGCTTTCGCAGGAAGAACGCCGCCACGCGGTCGAATTCAAGAACTTCCTTTCGGACTATACCCTGATCGGGGAAAGGAGCGCGCCGGAAGTGGCGCTCTGGAAGCAGTACCTGGTCCTGGCCGCGTCGCTCGGCATCGCCGACAAGGTCGCGGAGAACTTCGGGAAGCTCTTCCCGAAGGTGATGGAACAGTACCTGCAGGAGACCCGCATGTTCGATACGCAGACGGCCTATTATGTATTGAATCATCTGCGCACGTCGTCCCGTTCGATGATGTCGTCGGCGCTGTCGCACCAGTCCCAGCGCCGGGCGGCGCAGGCCGCCGCAACCCGCCGCACCTATGGCGGAGGCGGCTCGATCTCCCGCGGCGGCGGCCACGGCGGCTTCGGCGGCGGCCACGGCGGCGGCACAAGATAAGAATGAACATCAACCGCATATGAAGAAAACAGTCCTCCTGGTAGCCCTTTTCCTGGCGCTGCTCCTTTCCGCTCCGGCGGGTGCACGCGAAGTGATTTCGATGAATGAGGCGTGGAATTTCACGCCGACCCGCTCGGCCGGCGGCCGCTGGGGCGGCATGAGCCGCGGCAACCAGCAGGTCGTCAACCTGCCCCACACCTGGAACGCCGAAGACTTCATGAACGACGGCGGGTACCGCCGCGGCTACGGCACTTACACCAAGCAGTTCGACGCGCCCGACGAGTACCGCGGCAAGCGCGTCTTCCTCCAGTTCGAAGGCGCCGGGTCCGCCGCGACGGTGATGGTCAACGGGAAAATCGTCGGCGAGCACCGCGGCCCCTACAACGCCTTCACCTTTGAAATCACCGATTACCTCCGCCTCGGCGCCGTCAACAGCCTGAGCGTCATCTGCAACAACGAGCAGACCTTCGACATCGCCCCGCAGGCCGGTGACTTCAATATCTACGGCGGCCTCTACCGCGACGCCTGGATGATCGTGACCGACGAGGCCTGCATCAGCCCCCTCTACTACGGCTCCTCCGGCGTGCTGGTCTACCAGCCGATGGTCAATGAAAAGCGCGCCGAGGTCCGCGCCGAGGTCCACCTCTCGACCCGCACCGACTACAGCGGATGCGAAGTGTATTTCGCCATCGAGGACGCCTCCGGGGAAGTCGTGGCCGAGCGCGCCGCGACCCGGATCAACAACGACCTCGCCATCTGCTCCCTCGGCGTCGACAACCCCCGCCTCTGGAACGGAAAAGCGGATCCCTACCTCTACAAGGCCGTTACGGTGCTGAAGAAGGACGGAAAGGAGATCGACCGCGTGGAAGAGAACATCGGCTTCCGCTACTTCTGGGTGGACAAGGACAAGGGCTTCTTCCTGAATGGCAGGCACATCAAGCTCCAGGGCGTCTGCCGCCACCAGGACTGGGCGGGCCTCGCCTCCGCCCTGACCGAGGAGAACCACCGCGCGGACTATGACTTCTTCGACGAAATCGGCGCGAACGCCCTGCGCCTGGCCCACTATCCCCAGGCCCACTTCATGTTCAGCGAAGCGGACCGCCGCGGCTACCTGGTCTGGGAGGAGATCCCCTTCGTGGCCGGCTATGTCGATTATGAGGGCTTCCGCGACAATCTGCGCCTCCAGCTCCGGGAGATGATCCTCCAGAACTTCAACCACCCTTCCATCGTCTTCTGGGGCCTGTTCAACGAGGTCCATGACAACATCGACACGATTGTCGGCGACCTCGACGCCATCGCCCACGAACTGGATCCCGGCCGCCTCACGACCTGCGCGACCGACCAGGAAAGCACTTACATCACGATTCCCGACGGCACCGGCTGGAACAAGTACTTCGGCTGGTATTACGATACCGTGGCCGATTTCGGCCCGTTCCTCGACGACTGGCACGCCCGCTTCCCGAACGCGCTGATCAGCGTCAGCGAATACGGCGGCGGCGCGGCCCTGTCCGTCCATGTCCCGAAATACGGCCCGGAGGACGAAGTCGACGTGCGCTCCGTCTCCCGCAGCCACTTCCACCCCGAAGAGAAGCAGACCTACATCCACATCAACAACTGGAAGGTCATCGCCGAGCGTGACTACGTCTGGGGCTCCTTCGTCTGGAACATGTTCGACTTCGGCAGCGCGATGCGCCAGGAAGGCGACGTCAACAACCTGAACAACAAGGGTCTCGTGACCCACGACCGCCGGACCCGCAAAGACGCCTTCTACTTCTACAAGGCCAACTGGAACAAGGCAGCCCGGACCGTCCACCTCTGCTCGAAGCGCTACACGGACCGCGCGGAGGACACGACGGACGTCATCGTCTTCACCACCGCCCCCTCCGCCAAACTCTACATCAACGGCAAGCTCGTCGGAACCGCCAGGACGGATGCCTACGCGACCGTCCGCTGGCCCGGCGTCAAGCTGGCCAAAGGCGAGAACAAGGTCGTCGTCAAGACCGCCCACGGCGAAGATTCAACCACCTGGAACGTACAGTAAATGAAAAGAACAGCCATCCTCATCACCCTCCTCCTGACCTCCGCCCTCGCATCGGGGCAGCAGGTCATCAAGCTCTGGCCCGACGGGGCCCCCAATACCAACAGCCTGAGCGGCCCTGAACGGGTCATGGAAGGCGGTCGCATCGGCAACATCAGCGATCCCGAGCTGCTGCTCTTCCCGGCGGCGGAGCCCAACGGGCTGGCCGTCATCATGTGCCCGGGCGGCGGTTACGCCTATGTCGCCGCCGGCCACGAAGGCACGGATATGGCCGCCTGGTTCAACGCCCAGGGCATCACCTACGCCGTCCTGAAGTATCGGATGCCGAACGGCCACGCCGACGTGCCCCTTACCGACGCCCAGCGGGCGATCAGCATCCTGCGCTCCCGCGCGGACGAATGGGGCATCCGGAAAGTCGGCATCATGGGCGGCTCCGCCGGCGGCCACCTCGCCGCGACGGCCTCCGTCCACTTCACGGCGCGCACACGCCCCGACTTCCAGATCCTTCTCTACCCCCTCATCACTTTCGAGGGCCGCGTGACGCCCGGCGGCAGGAACCTGCTGTTCGATATGTATCCGGAAGAGGAAGAGGTCGCGTATTACTGCTGCGAAAAGCACGTGACGCCGAACTGCCCGCCGGCCTTCATCGTCCACTGCGAGGACGACAACACCGTTCCGGTCCGCGACAGCCGGATCTATGTCCAGGCCCTGGAGGAGAACGGCGTGCCCGTGCAGTTCCTCGTCTATCCCGACGGCGGCCACGGCTTCGGCTTCCGCGACAGCTTCGCCCACAAGCAGGAATGGACCTCCGCCCTCGCGGAGTGGCTCAAAACCCGCTGATTCTTTCACTTGTAGGTGTCCAACAGCCGGGTGACGGTTTCCGGCGGGAAGCCGGTGGTCCGGGCAATCTGCCCGATGTTGGCGGAGAACCTGAAACGAATCTGTCGGAAGAGCTCGGACAGCTGCGCCTCACTCAGCGCGGATGCCTTTCCGACACCGAAAAGAGAACGGCATAAATCCGGGAGAGCAGCAACGATGGACTGGTCGCTGAATGCCGGAATCATTTCATCGGCCGTCTGCAGCCGTTGTCGGGCCTTGGATGAATTGCTCAGGTAAAAAATCATCCGCTTGGGCGTGCGGAAGCGGGACTCTACGAGCCGGACCCTGACATAGGACTCGGGGAGGATGTATCCGTTGTCACTGACAAGGAATCCTCCGGGAAGATCTGCCTTACTGTGGAGTAGCCGCTTCCGGGCCCTGCCGGACAGGCTATCCAGCCGCTTTCCTTTGGCGGGCGGGCACTGGAAATAGGAATTGCCCGTCCCCCAGACGTATGCCCCGGGGCTGATACACAGGTTGGCCGCAACACTGTTCATAACGGTATAGGCAATCGCCCATTCGACGGAATCGTCCGAGGGATCCAGTTCCTGGATATCCACCTTGTTCCTTCGCAGCAACTCTTTGGTGCCGTATTTCAGACGATAATACCGGCCGTACTGTTTCTTGAACGCAGTAATGAACAATTCTGCCTTAGCCCTGTCGCACAGCAAGACGAAATGGACGTGGTTGGACATCAGGATAAACGCCAGGACGGGTATTCCCAGGGCATAGGAAACGACAGCGACGAGGTTCATCCCGGCCCGATAATCATCCGTGTCCTTGAACCAGAGTGCGTCCGCCAGATGATTGGTCGATACCAGACAATATCTCATCACTCATCCTCCGAATAGTAATCCTCTTCCATTAAATCGTCAGTGGCAATCTCGCCCAGCCATTGATACAGCATCTCCCGTTGCTTATTCTTTTCCTCAGGAGAATAATCGTCTCCCGATGATGCGGAAGAGAATCCGTTTTTTCTCAGATGAAGCAGGCCGCGGCTGTACTTTTCAATCAGGTGGATTCTTTCCATCGCGGTTGGAGGCCTGAGAAGCATGGCATCATCATCCTCAGGAACTTGGTGGCTCATGGAGAAGCTCCCTGAACGGACATCGATGCAATAATGCTTTTTCCAGGGAAGGGCATAATTTGGAATCCCGGAGCTACATGCATCCGGGTTGAGGAGGACCCAGAGTTTATCTTCCAGATCGTAGATCATCACCTTCCTGGCTGTTTCATTCTCCTTGAACCGATCCAGCCAGCGCCGGTATCGCTCCGACCATTTCGTTTCCTCCATCATCCAGTCGGACAGCGCGGATGCGCTGATTCCCTGCGGGCGGTTGCAGCCGAGCAGAAAGGCATCATCAGGCTCCTCACAGGATTTCAGCCGCAGTTTCCGGTAGGGTGGAACGAACAACTCCAAAGTCGGTTTGAGTGCTGATGCACCTGAGACATCACAGGAAAACAGGCCTCTGGCATAGGAAGATCCTCCATAGACCTCGTGCATCAAACCGACGACCAGTTCGTCGAAATTGTCGGCCTTGGCGGCCGTTCTGACAGAATGAGCGACCATCGAATAGCGGTCGCTTCTCCAATCGAGAGACACCAAACGAATGATGCTCATGCATTGACATAAGGTTCCCATAGTTTTTCAGTTTAAGTTTACTTTGCTAATATAAGGAAAAACTCCGGAAAGACCATCCAAACGTTCCCCTCGGTCCAGGCGCGGGACCGAAGGGAACGAAAAGGGCCGTTTTTGACGCCCTGGGTCCAGTTGCTGGACCGAAGGGATCACCGGGCACGGGGGGGGCGTCAGGCGCGGGATTTCAGGTAGGCGGCGACGACTTCGATGCGCTTACGCGGAGCAGAAGCCTGTTTCCCGGTCTCCTGCGCCGCCGCGCGGCTCCGGCTCACGAGGATCACGCCGCCTACGATGAGCACCGTGGCGAGGCATTTCTGCCAGGTGAGGGTGTCCAGGCCGGCCCAGATGCTCACGACGGCCGCGAGGATGGGTTGCAGGTAGGAGTACATACTTACCAGCGTGGGACGTAAATGTTTCTGGCCCACGGGAATGAGAAAATATGCCACGAAAGTGGCGAAGAAGACCAGGTAGCCGATTTCCCAGCGGACATTCACCGGAATGGCCGCATAGTCCGTTCCCACGAGTCCCTTCGCCGAAAACGGCAGGGCCAGCAGCAGGCAGAACAGGAAAGCCCACTTCATGAAGGTTACGACGCTGTATTTGGCGATGAGCGGCCGGAACTTGCCCAGGTACAGGGCGAAAGTCATGCTGTTCACCAGCAGCACGACACCTCAGGGGTTCGTGGCCGAAGCGCCCCCCGCATGGACCGAATTCAGGATCAGGAAGATGACACCGGCGAGGCTTAGGGCTACGCCGCCCGCTTTCTTCCCTGTGATGGGCTCCTTCAGGAAGATGTACGCGAAGAACATCGTGAACACCGGCCCCAACGTGCTCAGGATGGCCGTGTCGATGGCCGTAACCATGGGAATGGCCAGGAGGAACGCCATCTGCGTCAGGTACAGGCCGAAGAATCCGGCCAGGGCGATCAGGGGCAGATCTCCTTTCTCCACTTTTTCCCGCGGCATGAACAGCGAAAGCAGCCAGAACAGGGCCGACGCCCCCAGCGCAGCGAGGTGACCGGTCAGTTTTCCCGTATCCATCGGCTTCCCCAAAATCGCTTCCGCTCCGTCCCCCGGGCGCGTCAGATTTTCCCGAAGGCCTGGTCCAGGTCGGCGATCAGGTCATCCACATGCTCCGTGCCGATAGACAGGCGGATGGTACTCTGGAAGATTCCCTGGTCCGCCAGTTCGGCCTCCGTGAGCTGGGAATGCGTCGTCGTGGCGGGATGGATGACCAGGGACTTCACGTCGGCCACATTCGCCAGGAGGGAAAAGATTTCCAGCGCGTCGATGAACCGGTAGGCCTCCTCTTTTCCGCCCTTGATCTCGAACGTGAAGATGGACCCGCCTCCGTCCGGGAAATACCGCTGGTAGAGGGCATGGTCGGGATGGCCGGGAAGGGAGGGATGATTGACCTTCGCCACCTTGGGGTGGCGGGACAGGTATTCCACGACCTTCAGGGCATTGGCGACATGCCGTTCCACCCGCAGGGACAGAGTTTCCACGCCCTGCAGGAAGATGAAAGCGCTTACCGGCGAGAGGGTGGCGCCGGTATCCCGGAGTAGGATGGCCCGGGCCCGGGTGATGTAGGCGGCCGGCCCTACGGCGTCGGCAAAAACGATCCCGTGGTAGCTGTAATCGGGCTCGGTGAACTGCGGGAACTTGCCGGAAGCCTTCCAGTCGAACTTGCCGGAGTCCACGATGACGCCGCCGATGGCCGTTCCGTGTCCGCCGATGAACTTGGTGGCGGAGTGGACGACGATGTCGGCGCCGTATTCGATGGGCCTCAGCAGGAAGGGCGTCGCGAAGGTATTGTCGATCACCAGCGGGATCCGGTGCCGATGGGCGATGGCCGCCACGGCTTCGATGTCAATGAGGTTGGAATTCGGGTTGCCGAAGGATTCAATGAAGATGAGTTTGGTCTCGGGACGGATGGCCTTCTCGAAATTCGAGAGGTCGGACGGGTCCACGAAGGTGGTCGTCACCCCGTAGGGGACCAGCGTATGCTCGAGCAGGTCATACGTGCCGCCATAGATGGTCTTGGCTGATACGACATGGTCTCCCGCGCGGGTAATGTTCAGGATGGCGTAGGTGACGGCGGCCGCGCCGGAAGCGACGGCCAGGGCTCCCACGCCTCCTTCCAGGGCGGCGATCCGCTGCTCCAGGACGTCCTGCGTGGAGTTCGTCAGGCGGCTGTAGATATTGCCGGGATCGGTGAGTCCGAAACGCGCGGCGGCATGCTCGGAGTTGTGGAAGACATAGGAGGAGGTAAGATAGATGGGGACGGCCCGGGCGTCGGATGCCGGGTCCGGATGCTCCTGCCCCACATGGAGCTGAAGGGTTTCGAAGTGGAGTTTGTGCGTGCTCATAATCAGTTCGTTTTTCTGTCTGCAAAGGTAGCGCACATGGGTGTTTCCAACAAGAAAACGCAAAAATTAGCAGGAATCCGCCAAAAATTAATATATTTGTAGAGAAATCCAATTATCCGGACGTCTTTAACGTCCCTTTCGCAGAAGAATCCGCCATGACCGAATCCCTGGACAAGACCGACATCGCCATCCTGCGCATCCTGCAGGAGAATGCACGCATCACCGTCAAGGACCTCGCCCTGAAGGTCCACCTCTCCCCCACGCCCGTCTTCGAGCGGATGCGCCGGCTGGAAGCCGGCGGCTATATCCAGCGCTACACGGCTGTCCTGAGCCCCGCACGCCTGGGACGGGGCTTCACCGTCTTCTGCAGCGTACGGCTCCGTCGCATGGGCAAGGACATCGCCCACGACTTCGTGTCCCGCGTCCGGGACATTCCCGAAGTGGCGGAATGCTACAACATCTCCGGGGACTTCGACTATCTCCTGAAAATCTACGCCCCCGGCATGCAGTATTACAATGATTTCATCATCAACACCCTGGGTACCATCGAGAGCCTCGGGTCCATCCAGAGCTGGTTCGTGATGAACGAAGTCAAGAACAGTTACGGCTTGCCGGCCTCCTGCATTGGATAAGGCTCAGAAGCAGATCGGCTAGTTTTTTCAGTTTAAGTTTACCTCGCTAATATAGGGAAAAACTCCGGAAAGACCATCCAAACGTTCCCCTCGGTCCAATCACGGGACCGAAGGGAACGAAATGGGCCGTTTTTGACGCCCTCGGTCCCGCAACTGGACCGAAGGAATCACCGGGTACGGGCGCGGGAGGGGGGCAGGAGCGGGAGGGAGCGCTAGGCGCGGGACTCCGCCAAAGGCGTCAGGCGCGGGATTTCAGGTAGGCGTCGATGGCGCGGGCGGCGCGGCGGCCGGCGCCCATCGCAAGGATGACGGTCGCGGCGCCGGAGACGGCGTCGCCGCCGGCGAAGACGCCCGGACGGGTCGTCGCGCC
>JAFRVZ010000034.1 GCA_017438265.1 Bacteroidales bacterium | reverse complement strand
CCCGGCCCCCCGCAGACACAAAACGCGGCGAAATGTGTCTGCGGGGCCGCGCGGTTTTCGGGGGGGCAGATTCCTTCGCTGCGCTCGGAATGACAGCGGTGCTGCGCTCGGAATGACAGCGGCAGCGCAGTACAGAAGCCGAAAAAGCATTTTTTCTGAGGCGGCGTTTTTTCGACGATCTCAGGAAAAATGCTTTTTCGGCGATCTGAGGCGGCGTTTTTTCGACGATCTCAGGAAAAATGCTTTTTCGGCGATCTGAGGCGGCGTTTTTTCGACGATCTCAGGAATAAAGCTTTTTCTGCGTTCTGAGGCGGGGAAGTTTTCTCGACTCCGCTGCGCTTCGCTCGAAATGACAGATGGGGCAGCGCTCGAAATGACAGATGGGGCAGCGCTCGAAATGACAGGCGCGGCGTTCCGGGACGGGGCTATTCCAGATTGTCGAGGAGGGAGGTGACAGTGGCGTAGAGGGCGGTTTTGGCGGTGATGTGGTCCTTGATGCTCATGACGAAGGGGTCGTTCTCGAAGGAGGAGCCGCGGACCTGCTCGAAATCGCGGCGCATGGTCGTCTGGCCGCCGTCGACGCCGAATCCGGTCATGAAACTGAGGGAGAACTCCTTGCGGGCGTCGTCGTAGAGCATCTCGTCCATCGCGATGACGGAGTCGCGCCAGCGGCGCAGGAGGCCGTGGAGCGTCTCGGGCGAGACGTCGCAGAGATCGATGCCGTAGTGGTCGCGGATGGCGCCGTAGGCCCAGTTCCACTCATAGTCATAGTAGTTCGCATGGAGGTCGGCGAGGCGCGCGGCGATTCCGGCGGTCGAGTCGACCGTGCCGGCGATGATGTCCCGGATCAGCGCCTTGATGCTGTCCTGGGGGGCGAGGAGGCCGGCGACGTCGACCCAGTTGCCCGTGCCGGTCTCGGAATCGGGGGCGAAGGCGGCCTGGAGCTCGGCGAAGGAGCCGGCCCCGGATTTCTGGATCCGGGAGATGATCGAGTTGCCGAGGAACTTGTCCAGGACGAGGTTGTAGTAGCGGAGGCCGTTCTCGAGGGCCGAGCGCTTGATGATGCCGCTCTGGAAGGCGTATTCTTCGGATAGCTTGCCGGAGGCATCCTGGAGGCCCTTCAGGATGTCGATGCCGTGGAGGACTTTCTGCATCGTGTAGGGGCTCAGGAGGTTGAAATTGACAAGGTCCAGCTTCTCCGGATCCTGGCGGCCGTCGCGCTTGGGCCACTTCTTCGAGTCGCGGATCGTGCCGACGCTCTTGAGATTCGCCGCGGGGACGATGTAGGTCGTGCCCTTCTGCTCGATGATGTAGGAGAAGGGGAGGTTGGAGGTGTCCTGGTGGGCGACGTGGCGGCCCATCACGAGGGAGAAGGCGCCGATCTTCGCGGGCCAGAGGATGTAGGAGTCGGAGGCGGTCTTCGCGCCGCGCTCCATGATGCCCTGGTGGATCGGGCCGAGCTTGTACATGTGGTTGCTCTGGTTCGAGCCGGAGCCGGCGTTCATGAAGGAGAACATGCCGGAGATGAGGAGGGTCGACTTGTGGTGGGTCACCGTGTAGGGGCCGGCGAAGATCGCGCAGGCCTCACCGTTCTCGCCCTGGCAGTTGGCGAAGAAGAGCGAGTCGGAGGCGGAGTAGCCGTGGCCGAGGCGGCAGGACTGGCCGATGAAGCAGCGGGAGAAGGTTACGCCGTCCTCGACGCGGGAGCCGCTGCAGATGATGAAGTCGTCGCCGATTACGTTGACGCCGATATGGACCGGGGCGGTCTTGTTGCCGTTGATGCTGCCGTTCTTGAGGCGGGAGGCGCCTTCGATCTTGGTGTATTCGGAGACCTTGACGTTCTTGATGTAGCCGGAGTCGGCGATGGTTACGTGGTCGCCGATCACGCCGACGGCGGAGGAGACCTGCGCCGTGTAGGCGCCGATGATCTCGCGCATCCGGGCGATGAGCTCGGGCTTGTGGCGGTAGAGGGCCATCATGTAGGCCTCATGGGCGGAAAGCCTGTCATAGATCATCACTTCCCGGCCGCCGGTCTCGTTCAGGACGGCGACTTCGACGCCGTTGCCGAAAGACGAGACGCCGTCGGTCAGGATGATGTCGACGTTCTCGATGAAGGTGTCGTGGCCGATCCGGTAGTTGGCGATATAGTTCTTGACGTTCTCGATGCAGCAGTTGTCGCCGATCTCGACGTTGCTCAGGGTCGTGTGGTAGAGGCCGGCGTGCTTGCGGATGCCGCCGGCGAGCTCGAATTCGCTCTCGAAGACGCCGAGACGGATGTCTCCGTAGAAGCGGGTCGAGATGATATAATCGGGGGTAAAGCGCTCGGCGACAAGGACTTTTGTCCAGTCTGAAGCGAGACAGGCCTGGGCCTGGAGCTGCCGGATTTCGTCGGCAGTCAGATTGCGGTAATTCATAAGGTTCGTTTTGCTGGAACGGTGCAAAAATACGGATAATTTTCTGTATATTTGGTAAGAATGAAACCGTTTCTCAGCCAGGTGGCCTCCCGCTATTACAGGGAGGGGCTGGACGGGCTCTTTTTCGTTTTTCCGAGCCGCAGGGCGGAGGTTTTCTTCCGCAAGTATTTGGCGCAGGAGGTAAAAGGGTCCGCCCGGCCGGTCCAGTCACCGCCCTGCGCGACGGTCGACGACTTCCTCTGGAAGGCGGCCGGCGCGCGCAAGGCCGACCGGGTCCGGCTGCTGCTGATCCTCTACGAATGCTACGCGAAGCTGTTCCGCTCCCGCAACGGGCGCGAGCCGGAGCCGCTCGACGAATTCATCTTCTGGGGCGATGTGATCCTCGCGGACTTCGGCGACGCGGACCGGTACCTGGTCGATGCGGGGCGCCTGTTCGCGAACATCGCCGAGTACCGCCGGATGGCGGACAGCTACGAGTACCTGTCCGAGAACCAGCGCGAGGCGATCGCCCATTTCGTCGAGAGCTTCGAGCGCGACGGGGCGATGAAACAGCGTTTCCTGCAGGTCTGGGACCTGCTGGGGCCGCTGTATGAAGCCTTCCGCGCGCGCCTGTCGGCGGAGGGGATCTCCTACGGGGGGATGGCTTACCGCGCGCTGGCGGAGCGGCTGAAGGACGAAGCGGCGGCGGACGTGTTCGGCGCCGCGTTCCCGGGCTGCCGGAAGTTCGTCTTCGTCGGGCTGAACGCGCTGGACGAATGCGAGAAGACCGTGCTGCGGGCGCTGGAGAAGGCGGGCCTGGCGGAGTTCTGCTGGGATTTTTCCGGGCCGCTGGTCCGGGACCCGGGCGGGAAGGCTTCGCTCTTCATCGCGGAGAACCTCCGCGATTTCCCGCAGGCCTTCCAACCGGATCCGGAGGGCCTCCCGGCCCCGGAGGTCCACGTCCTCAGCGTCGCTTCGGGCGTCGGGCAGGCGAAGCTGCTGCCCGCCGTCCTGCGGACGCTGCCGCCCGCCGAGCGCAGCGAGCGGACCGCCGTCGTCCTGCCGGACGAGGACCTGCTGCCCGCCGTGCTGGGCAGCATCCCGGCGGAGTTCGGCGAGCTCAATGTCTCGATGGGCCTGCCGATGAAGGGGAGCGCGCTCTTCGCGCTGATGGGGGAGATTGCGGCGATGCAGCTCCACCTCCGGGAGAAGGACGGCTGGCTTTTCTACCACCGCCAGGTCCGCTCGATCTTTACGAACAGCCTCTTCCGGCTGGCGGCCGCCGGCGCTGAAGAGCAGATGGATGCGGTCCGCAAGGCCGCCAAATACTATATTCCGCAGGAGGAACTTTCCGGCGCGCCGGCGTTCGACGCGGTCTTCCGGCCCGTCGTGCGCGACGCCCGGGCGGCGGACGCGGACCAGGTCGCGGCAATCCAGCGCTACCAGCTCGAGGTCGTGCTCGCCCTCGCGGAGGCGATGAAGGATGCGCCGGACATGGCTCTCGAACTGGAGTTTGCGCGCCGCTACCACCAGACTGTCTCCGCGCTGATGCAGTACCGCCTGGCGGTCCAGCCGGCGACGTGGTTCCGCCTGCTGGACCAGATGCTGCTGGGCGAGAGCGTGCCGTTCCGGGGCGAGCCGCTGAAGGGCATGCAGATCCTGGGCCCGCTCGAGACGCGCGCGGTCGATTTCGACAACCTTGTGATCCTGTCCTGCAACGAGGGCGTCTATCCGCGCCATCCGGTCGCGTCCTCCTTTGTCCCCGCCGAGCTGCGGCGCGGCTACGGGCTGCCGACCTTCGAGTACCACGACGCGATGAACGCCTACTACTTCTACCGCCTGCTGCAGCGCGCGAAGACGGTCTGGCTCGTCTGCGATTCCCGGATGAAGAACCTCCGCGCCGGGGAGGAATCCCGCTACATCAAGCAGCTCGCCTACCTCTACCCGGAGGTCCGGCTGATCCGCCACTATGCGGCCTCGGAGCTGCGGACGCCGGCGGCGGACGGGGCGATCCCCAAGACGCCGGAGGACATCGACGCCATCCGTGCGCGCGGCATCTCCGCCTCCGCCGTGAAGGACTATTTCGCCTGCCCCGCGCGCTTCTGCTTCCGGGTCGCCCGGGGGCTGCGGGAGGAGGACGAGGTCCTGGAGAGCCTCGACGCCAAGGCGATCGGAAACGTGCTGCACCGGTCCCTGGAGGACATCTACCAGCCGCCGACGGTCCGCCGGGAGGACCTGCAGGCCCGGCTGGACGACCCGGAGGGGCTCCGCGCCCTGGTGGCCCGGGAAATCATGGAAGAGATGAAGACGCGCTACGTCGAAGGGCGTGACACGGTCCACCTGGACCTCGTCCTGGCGTACGTGACCAAGATCCTGGAGCGGGACATCCGCTACCTGGACGCCCACGGTGCACCGGCCTTCGAGATCCTCGGGCTGGAGAAGAAGTACCGGGGCGGGCTCGACGGGTTCCTGCTGAAGGGGACCGTGGACCGGATGGACCGCCTGCCCGGCGGCCCGGTCCGGATCGTCGACTACAAGACCGGCGCGGTCAGCGAGGAGGACACGGGCATCTCCGACGCGAACGCCGGCGACGTCCTGAAGAACCTGTTCGGCAAGGGCTCGCAGGACCGGCCGACGATTGCGCTGCAGATGTATTTCTACGACATGCTGGTCCGGGAAAACGACGGAATCCCCCTGGCGGGCCTTTCCAATTCGGTCTATGCGCTTTCCCGGCTGTTCGTCGGGGACGTGGCGGACGAGCCGGTCAGCGAGGCGTTCCTGGAAGGTGTCCGGAAGGGACTCTCCGCGCTGCTCGCCGAGATCGCGGACCTCTCCGTCCCGTTCGAGCGGAAGGGGAATGTCCGGACGGACTGCAAATACTGCGACTTTAAAAAACTGTGCAAGCGATGACGGAGATCCTGAAAGCGTCGGCGGGCTCGGGTAAGACCTACAACCTCGCCCGGAAGTACATCTCCCTGCTGCTCGGCAGCGGGGAGCCGGACGCGTACCGCCACATCCTCGCCGTCACGTTCACGAACAAGGCGACCGCCGAGATGAAGGGCCGCATCCTGAAGGAGCTCGACGTCCTCGCGCGGACGCCGGAGCGCTCGCCCTATCTCCCGGACCTGATGCGGGAGACCGGCAAGGGCGCGGAGGAGATCCGCCGCCGTGCCGGCTGGTTCCTGCGCGCCATCCTCCACGACTACAGCTCCTTCTCCGTCAGCACGATCGACAAGTTCTTCCAGCAGGCCCTGAAGGCCTTCACGCGCGAGATCGGCTTCTTCTCCTCCTATCAGGTCGAGCTGGACCGGGACTCGCTGGTCGGGGAGGCGGTGGACCGCATCCTCGACACGCTGCCCTCCCGCGGGGAGGACCTGGTCCGCTGGGTGAACGAGAACATGGCGGACCGGCTGGCCGTCGGGGACCGCTTCCGGCTCGACGCGAGCCTCCAGGATACGGCTTCGCGCCTGCTGTCGGAGCGCTTCGACGAGGCGGCCCGCGCCGCCGGGATCGACCCGCGCTCCGCGTTCTCCGCGGAGAACCTGCGCACGATCCGCGCGGCCTGCGGCGCAATCATCGACGACTTCCGGGCGCGGCTCCGCGCCGCCGCGCGCGAGCTCGCCGGGAAGCTCTCCGGCCGCGCCGCGTCCCAGCTGGAGCCCTACCTGAAGGCATATTCCACGACTGAGAAGATCCCGTACCCCAAGACGAAGACCCTCCTGAAGGACGCGGACGGGACGCCGTTCGCCTTCCTGCTCGGGGAGCCCTACAAGGTCTACCTGACCGCTTTCAACATCCGGGAGCAGACCTATGCGCTCGGCTTCGCGCGGGACTTCCGCGCGGAGATGGAGCAGCTGCTCCGCGAAAAGAACGTCCTCAGCCTCGACGATTCGAACGCGCTGCTGCGCCGCATCATCGACGGCAGCGACGCCCCCTTCATCTACGAGAAGATGGGCGTCCGCTACCGCCATTTCCTCCTCGACGAGTTCCAGGACACTTCGATCGTCCAGTGGGAGAACCTGCTCCCGCTCCTGCGGGAGACCGCGGCGGGCGGCGGGACCAACTTCGTCGTCGGCGACGTGAAGCAGAGCATCTACCGCTGGCGTGACTCCGACTGGCGGCTGCTGGCCTCCGAGGTGGAGGACAAGCTGCCGGACTGTGCGCCCCCGGTCGCCCTGCGCGGCAACTGGCGCAGCGCCCGCAGCGTCGTCGAATTCAACAACGGTTTCTTCCGCTTCGTCGCGGACCGGCTCGGCATCGGCGAAATCTACTCCGACGTGGCGCAGGAGGTCCGCTCCGACGAGCAGCAGCCGGGCTGCGTGGACGTCGTCTTCGTGGAGGGCCTGCGGGGCCGGAAGAACCCCGAGGCGGAGAACGCCGCCGTCCTGAAGGCCGTCGAGAAGGCCCTCGCGGCCGGTGCGCTTCCGTCCGACATCGCCATCCTCGTCCGGACCCACAACGTCGGCAACCGGATTGCCGATTACCTGCTGGCCCATGGCCACGCCGTCGTCTCGGACGATTCGCTGGGCGTCAAGAACGCGGAGTCCGTGACCTGCGTCGTCGCACGCCTCGCCCTGCTGCTGAACGCGGAGGACGAGCTGGCCCGCTATGTCCTCGGCGACCTGGAAATCGATGTCCCGCAGGGCTGCGAGTCGCTGCTGGGGCTCGTGGAAGGCGTGGTCCGCTCCGCCCTCGAACGCCGCCCCGAATGGCGCGAGACCGAGACGCAGTATCTCTTCGCCCTGCTCGACATCGTCCAGGAATGGTCGACCGTGAACGGCAACGACCTGGCCGGCTTCCTCGAGTACTGGGACTCCCGCTCCGACCTCGAAATCAGCTCCCCGGACGACGTCCAGGCCATCCGCATCATGACGGTCCACAAGTCCAAGGGCCTGGAGTTCCCCTGTGTCATCGTGACGGACGCGGAGGACTACGAGGTCAAGACCGGCAAATGGGCCTGGTGCGCCCCGGACATGCGGGACGGTCTCCTGCCCCCGGCGCTCGCAACGGCCATCTATCCGGTCCCGTTCTCGGCCGGCGAGACGCCCCTCACGCGCTTCTCCGCCGCCTACGAAGAGGAATACGGCCTCTCGCAGATCGACATGGCCAACCTCTTTTACGTCGCCCTGACCCGCGCCCGCAAGTCCCTGACCGTCATCTCTATCCTCCCGTCCGCCGAGATGCGGAAGGCCTGCGCCGCCGAGCGGGAGACCGGCGAACCCTCTGCCGCGGAGCTGACCAAGATGCCGGAATTCCTGTATTTCTATTTCGGCGGCGCAGGCCCGTGGCGCCTCGGCGCGCCCTTCGACTACGGCCGGCTCCGGCGGGAGGTCCGGACGGACCGCCGGCTGGAGGCCGTCTATGAGTCCGTCCCGCTCGGCGGGCGGCTGACCCCGTCGGCGGACGCCGCCGACTACTTCGGCGCCGACGGCGCCGTCGGCGCGGACGCCTCCCCGCGCCTTGCCGGCATCGAGCTCCACGCCCGCCTCTCCGCCGTCGACCGTCTCGCCGACCTCCCCGCCGGCGCGGACGACGACCTCCTCCGCCGGCGCGTCGCCGCCCACCCGGAGTGGTTCGACGACTGCCCGCCGGGAACCGCCTTCAACGAGACGGAAATCATCGACACGGACGGAAGCGTCTTCCGTCCGGACCGCGTCATCATCCGCGACGGCGCCGTGACCGTCATCGACTACAAGTTCGGCGCCCCCCGCCCGTCCTACCTCGCCCAGGCCCGGCGTTACGCCGGCCTCTACCGGGCCATGGGATATGAAAACGTCAAAGCTTATCTGTGGTATGTATATGAAGACAGGATTGTGGAAGTGTAAGCTGCTCGCCGCGGCGCTGCTGCTCGCGGCCTGCACCCCCCGCGCGGAGGAACTCTCCCTCGCGGTCGGCACCTACGGCAGGAATTATTACCAGGTCGGTTTTTCCGGCGGCCGTTTCACGACGCCCGTCCCCGTACCCGCGAAGGATCCGTCCTATCTGGCGGCGGGGGAGGGCGGACGTCTCTACGCCGTCTCCGAGACCGGCCCGGATTCCGGGATCTATTCCTTCGCGGACGGCGCCCGGACCGCCTACCGCAGCGAAATCGGCGATGATCCGTGCTTCCTCACGCTGCTGCCCGGCCGGCCGTACGTCGTGACCGCCGACTACTCCGGCGGCTCCGTTTCCGTCTTCGGCCTGGATGCCTCCGGCGCCCTCACCGAGCGCGTCGAGGTCCACCCGTACGAAGGCTCCGGCCCCGTCCTCTCCCGCCAGCGCTCCGCCCACATCCACCAGGTCAAGCTCATCCCCGGCACGGACTGGCTCCTCGCCTCCGACCTCGGCTCCGACCGGATCCGCATCCTCCATGTCAACCCGGAGGGCAGCCCGGAAGTCCTCACGGACCACCCGGAGCTCGACATCCCCTGCGGCCCCGGCGCCGGACCCCGCCACTATGAATTCAACCCCGCCGCCGGCCTCCTCTATGTCCTCACGGAGATCTCCGGCGAGGTCCTCGTCTTCCGCTACGGCGTGCAGGACGGCGTCCCGTCCTTCGCCCTGCTGGCCCGCCTGCAGGCCGATGAAACGGGCGTCGACGGCAGCGCCGACATCCACCTCCACCCGTCCGGCCGCTTCCTCTATACCTCCCACCGCCTCCGCAACGACGGAATCAGCATCTTCGCCGTCGACCCCGACGGCATGATCCGCAAGACCGGCTACGTCCCCACGGAAAGCCACCCCCGCAACTTTCTCATCACCCCGGACGGCCGCTACCTCCTCGTCGCCTGCCGTGACAGCGGCAACATCCAGGTCTTCTCCGTCAGCGAAAAAGACGGAGGGCTGACCCCGCTCCCGGAATCAACCCTCCATTTCGATTCGGACAAACCTGTCTGTATTATTTTATCGTAACGAGCTCGTAGTCGCGGGTCCCGAGGCCGATCTTCGCGGCCTGGTCGAGGCAGGCGGTCCAGTCGGAGACGGGATTGTTGTTCTTGAAGTGGTCGTGGTGGTCGTGGAAGCCGGGCTTGGCGATGTTGTCGCCGAGCTGGCTGTTCCGCAGCGGCGTCGCGGCCTGGCACAGGTCCACGCAGGCCTGGTCGAGGGCCAGCGGGTCGAAGGAGGCGAGCATGCCGATGTCCGGGAGGATCGGTGCGTCGTTCTCCTGGTGGCAGTCGCAGTTCGGGGAGACGTCCACGATCAGGGAGATATGGAAATTCGGCCGTCCGTCCACGACGGCTTTCGCGTATTCCGCCATCTTGCGGCCGAGCATCTCGACGGCGTTCCAGTTCGAGAAGCTGATCGCGTCGAAGTTGCAGGCGCCCAGGCAGCGGCCGCAGCCGACGCAGTTGTCGGACACCGTCATCTTCCGGCGTTCCGCGTCATAGACGAGGCCGCCGTTGGCGCATTCCTTCTGGCACTTGCGGCAGCCGCGGCACAGGGCGTCGTCGATCTGGGCCTTGCCGCTGCTGTGCTGGTCCTTCTTGCCGGCGCGCGAACCGCAGCCCATGCCGATGTTCTTGATCGCCCCGCCGAAGCCTGCGTCCTCGTGGCCCTTGAAGTGGTTCAGGCTGATGAAGACGTCCGCATCCATCACGGCGCGGCCGATGTAGGCTTCCTTGACGTATTCGCCGCCCGCGACGGGGACGGCGACGTCATCCGTGCCTTTCAGGCCGTCGGCGATCAGGATCGGGCAGCCGGCGGCGAGGGGGGTGAATCCGTTCTCCCAGGCGCAGTAGAGGTGCTCCAGGGCGTTTTTCCGGTAGCCGGGGTACATCGTGTTGCAGTCCGTGAGGAAGGGCTTGCCGCCGAGCTCCCGGACGAGGTCCACGACCGCGCGGGCGTAGTTGGGACGCAGGAAGCTCAGGTTGCCGTGTTCCCCGAAGTGGATTTTGATGGCGACGAATTTGCCGTCGAAGTCGATGTCGCCGATGCCGGCGGTCTTCAGCAGGCGCTGGAGCTTCTTGGGGAGGGGCTCCCCGTAGGCGGGCGTGCGGAAGTCGGTGAAGTAAACTTTGGCTTTTTCCATAATTACAAATGTAAAAAAGAAACGCAAAAATGCTATCTTTGTAAACTGGGATTTTGAAAAAAACCGATACTGAATATGTACGAAAACGCCAATAACGCCGGACTCGACTACAACACCGAGCGGGAGAAGCTCCTGGTGCCCGAATTCGGCCGCAATATATTGAAGATGGTCGAGCAGCTGAAGGGGATTGAAGACCGCGCGAAGCGGACCGAACAGGCTGCCGCGATCGTGAAGGTGATGGAGATCCTGAACCCCCAGGTCCGCCAGCAGGAGGACTACGTCCACCGCCTCTGGGACCAGCTCTACATCATCTCCGGCTTCGACCTCGACGTCGATTCCCCCTTCCCTGCGCCGACCGTCGCGGAAATCCAGTCCCACCCGGTCGCAATCCCGCTCAAGAAGCGCCCCCTGAAAGCCGCCCACTACGGCCGCAACATCGAAAGCATCATCGACCTCATCGCCGGCGAACCGGACGGGGAGGTCAAGACGGCGATGATCCGCTCCCTGGCGATCTACATGCGCCAGCAGTACCTGATCTGGAACAAGGACAGCGTCGCCGACGAGACGATCTTCAAGGACATCGAGGTCCTGTCCGAAGGCCGGATCAAGGTTCCGGAAGGCATCAGCCTCTCGAAGATCTCCGGGGATGCGAATTTCGCGCGCCCGGGCTTCGGCCAGGCCCAGCAGGGGAACGGCTCGAAGCGGAACCGCAACGGCAAGAACTGGAAGAACAAGAAAAAACAGAATAACGGATGAGGATCCGGTGGGATGAGTCGCAGAAGACCGTCGCGCGCCGCGTGACGGGGATCGGCGTGGCCGCCTTCACGGTCTTCACGCTGATCGCCGCGCTGTCCTACCTCGGGACCTGGCGGGTCGACCAGAGTCTGCTCTCCGACCCGGCGATGATGGATGCCGGGGTCGGCGTCAGCAACGCCGCCGGCAAGCTCGGCTTCCGTCTCGGCAACCTCCTCGTCTGCGAATGGTTCGGCCTCGGCAGCTTCGCGCTGCTCGTGATCCTGACCGCCGTCGCCGTCCGGCTCATCACCGGGAAATGGCGCTTCTCGCTGCTGCGGACGACGCTCCTCGCCCTCTCCGGGGCGTTCGTCGCTTCGCTCGTCCTCGCGCTCGCCGGCACGCTCGCCGGCGCCGACACCGCCTTCGGCGGCGGTCTCGGCGGCCGCCTCGGCCATTTCCTCATCGGCTGGTCACGGAACCTCGTCGGCCTGGCCGTGACCGTGCTCGGCGTGGTCCTGCTCGCCTTCGGCTGGCTGTTCCTCGCGAGCCGCCGCTTCTCCGACTGGGTCGCGGGCCTCGGCCGTGCGGTCGACCTGCCCGAAACGGAGCCGGCGGAGGAAAAGGACCTCCAGCCCGCCGTATCGCTGATGCCGCCCTCGCCGGCCACCCCGGAAGCCCCGGAGGAGAAGCCGTCGCGGAAACGCCAGCGGGAGAAGCTGCGCGAAGAGTTCGCCCCGGACGGGAATGAGCCGCCCGTGCCGGAAGTCGCGGACCCTGAAACGGAAGGTACGCTCGAGGTCATCGAGGGCGAAGGCTACTCGACCGAAATCAAGAAGCCGCTCCCGCGCATCGACATGCGCGCCGAAGAGGTCCCCGCCTACAAGATGCCGACCCTCGACATCCTCGAGACCTACGCCGAATCGAAGAAGGAAGTCTCCCCGGAGGAGATGACCCGCAACAACAACAAGATCCGCGCGGTCCTCGCGAACTACAAGATCCAGGTCCTCGAAGTCAAGGCCGTCCCCGGCCCCTCCGTGACCCTGTACAAGGTCTATCCCGCCCCCGGCGTGCGCATCAGCGAGATCCGCAAGCTCCAGGAGGACATCGCGATGTCCCTGAACGCCCGCGGTGTGCGCGTCGTGACGCTGGAGGACTCCGTCGGCATCGAGGTAGCGAACGACAACGCCTCGATCGTCCCGCTCCGCGCGATGCTGAACGACCGCTCCTTCCGCGAGAGCAAGGCGGAACTCCCGGTCGCCATCGGCTACACGATTACCCAGAAAGTCAAGGTCTTCGACCTCGCCGACACCCCCCACCTCCTGATCGCCGGTGCGACCAAGCAGGGCAAGTCCGTCGGCCTGAACGTAATCGTCTCCTCGCTCCTCTACTCGAAGCACCCGTCCGAGCTGAAGCTCGTCTTCATCGACCCGAAGATGGTCGAGTTCTCCTCCTACGCCCAACTCCTGAAGCACTACCTCGCCGTCCTCCCGGACGCCGCGGACGAGCAGGACGAGCTCAACGGCGCGATCGTGAAGAAGCCCAAGGAGGCGGAGAAGATCCTCCGGAGCCTCTGCATCGAGATGGACGACCGCTACGAGCTGCTCAGCAAGGCCTTCGTCAACAACGTCAAGCTCTATAACGAGAAATACAAGGACCGCCACCTCCTCCCGACCGAAGGCCACCACTTCATGCCGTACATGGTCGTCGTGGTGGACGAGTACGCCGACCTGACGATGTCCGTCGGTGCCTCCGCCGAGAGCAAGGCGATCGCCAAGAGCATCCAGACCTCCATCATCCGCCTCGCCCAGAAGGGCCGCGCCGCCGGCATCCACGTCATCCTCGCGACCCAGCGCCCCTCGGTCGACGTCATCTCCGGCATCATCAAGACCAACTTCCCGACCCGCATCGCCTTCCGCGTGGCCTCCCGCATCGACTCCCAGACGATCCTCGATACGCCGGGCGCCGAGAAGCTGATCGGCAAGGGCGACATGCTCTACTATGCGGGCGTGGAGACGGAGCGCGTTCAGTGCGCCTTCATCAGCAACGACGAAATCAACGCCATCACCCGGTACATCGGCGCCCAGACCGGTTACCGGCAGTGTTACAACACGCCGTACTACCTGCCGTCCCCGGCCCCTGCGGAAGGGGAGGCCGGCGGTGCCGGCATCGATATGAACGACCTCGACGAACGTTTCGAAGAAGCCGCGAAGCTGGTGGTCATGACCCAGAAGGGTTCGACCTCCGACCTCCAGCGGCGTCTTGGCATGGGTTATGCAAAAGCAGGAAGAGTGATGGACCAGCTGGAAGCCGCGGGCATCGTGGGACCGCAGGAAGGTTCCAAACCGCGCCAGGTACTGGTCCAGGACTTGGACGAATTGAGCACAATCCTGAAAACGTTCGGAAGATGAAAAAGTTGATCCTTTCCTTCGCCTGCCTGCTGGCGTTCCTCCTCCCGGGCCGAGCCCAGGACTGGACAAAGCAGCTCCTTTCTTTCGGTTTTACTTACAAGGTCGAGGGAACCGTCCCGGTTTCCGGCGAAGGCACCGCGCGGGTGCAGGGCAACTGCTTCTGCGTCAAGGCCGGCCTCGTCGAGTACTGGAGCGACGGGAAGACCCAGTGGGTCGTCGACAAGGAGGCCCGCGAGGTCTATATCCAGGACGCCGAGGACTACAGCGCCTATCTGCAGCGCGTGAATTTCAGGAATTCCGGCGGGAAGATCGTCGGGGCGACCGTCGCCCTCGACGATGAGACGGACCTCGTCCTGGACGTCCGCGACCTCGTCGCCGCCGCGCCTGTCGCCGCCTCCGAATTCGCCTTCGACACCGCCGCCCTTACGAAGGACTTCCTGGTGACGGACCTTCGCTAGTAGGTGAGGAGTTCGAAGCCGGGGGAGGCCCAGGAGGCCATTTTCCCATTGTCATCATAAACCAGGTATCCCTCCAGGTCGTCGCGGCCGAGGAGGAATGCCTGCGCTTCGGGGAGGCCGATGACCATGCAGTAGGTTGCATAGGCGTCGGCGTCCATCGCCGTGGGGGCCACGACGGTCGCGCTGAGGAGGCTGTGTTCCACCGGGCAGCCGGTCCGGGGGTCGATCGTATGGGCATACTTGCGGCCGTCGCGGACATAGAATTTGCGGTAGTTGCCGGAGGTCACGATGCCCTGCGGGCCGTCGCCGGCGCGGAAGACCGCCTGGAGGTCGGCTCCGGGGGTCATGTTTCCGTCTTCCGGCCGGTCCACGCCGATGGTCCAGGGCTTCCCGGAAGGGTTCCGGCCCTGGCAGAAGATCTCCCCGATGTCGACGAGCATGTCCTTGACGCCGATGGAACGCAGGTAGCCCGCAACGACGTCGCAGCTGTAGCCCTGGGCGATGGCGTTGAAATTCCATTGCTCTTCGGCGCGGGTCCGCTCCAGCGCGGCGGCGAGGGCGGCGGAGTCCGGGGTGCTTCCCTCCGTGAAACCGAACCCCCAGACGTCGAAGAGGGGAGCGGCGGCGCAGTCCAGCGCCCCGCCGGTCTCCGCGCGGTACGCCCGCGCCCGTGCCCGGACCTCGTCGAACATCGCGTCCGGGCCGACCGGCTCGCCGGCGTTGTAGCGGCTCAGCACGGAGGCCTTGTTGTAGCCCGACAGCGTCCGGTCGATGACGCCGAGCATGGAGTCGACCGCGGCGGCCACCGCCTCCTGCGGAACCCGGACGCCGGCGGCGTTGTACTTGACGGAATAGACTCCGCCCTGGGCGTATCCGCTGATCTGGACATAGTCTCCGGACCGGCGGCAGGACGCCAGGAGGGCGAGGAGGGCGAAAAGCAGGAAAAGACGGGACTTCATAACGGGTCTTCGGCAAAGTATTTGTACAAAGTTAGTGGCTTTTTGCCATTTTAATGCGATATTTGCAAAATAAGACTTTGCCCGAAAAATGAGATGTAAGCATATATTCCTCTGGCTCGCGCTTGCGGCGTCGCTCTTCGCCGTGTCCTGCAAGAAAGAAGAAGAGGAAGAACTGGATGAATACCTGTACGGATCCGTCTATTTCTCGATTCCGCAGTTCCTTTCGGCGGGACAGACCGTGACCCTGAGCCCGACGGGCGTCCGCCGGGCGGATGGCGGCGGCCTCGGCTATGCCTGGGAAGTGACCCCGACCGCCCAGCTCGACACGAGCCGCTTCGAAAAGGATCCCGCGAGCAAGAAACCGGACTGGACCTATACGATTCCCGATACGCTCGTAACCCTCCAGATCAAGGTGACCGCCTTCGCGGCGGGTTATTATACCTCCAGCTGTACGCAGGAGACCGTGGTCGTCGACGCGGAGAACAGCGTGCGCGGCCTGGATTTCTCGGGGGCGGACGGCGTCTTCGCCGACCCGCGGGACGGCAAGGAGTATCCGTACGTGACCCACGGCGGACGCGACTGGTTCGCCCGGAACCTCGCCTACGAGGGCGCCGGCCAGCCGTATGACTATTGCCCGGCCGTCAAGGACATCTTCGGTATGTACTATACCTGGGGCGAAGCCTCCGCGGCCTGCCCGGAGGGCTGGCGCCTTCCGACCGAGGCCGACTGGGTGGCCCTTGCGTCCGGCTTCCGTCCGGATGCCGGCTTCCAGCCGCAGGAGACCTTCACGGACGTCGCCGGGGCCCTGATGGGCAATGCCCGCTTCAACGAAGAGGAGGAGCCGCTCTGGGAGTACTGGCCGTCCGTCAAGATCACCAACGACGCGAAACTCTATATCCTGCCTTACGGCTATGCGGCCGCCGGCCACGGCGGGAAGTACGGCTTTACCGGCTTCCGCGAGTTCGCCGTCTTCTGGACCGCCGACGAGTATGACGCCGAGATGGCCATCTACCGCTACTTCTACCAGGACAAGACCGGCGTCTACGCCAATGCCGGCTTCAAGGAGGACTTCCTCGCCTCCGTCCGCTGCGTCCGCGACTCCCAGTAGTCTTTCTGTATCCCGTTACATGGATGCGATGGTTTCCAGTGTGGAGATCAGCGCACGGGCGATTTTGTCGCAGGCGCGGACCGCGGCCGGCGGGCACCAGCCCGCGGCGGTCAGGGCGGCGCAGCCTGCCGCGGCGGTGAGCAGCGCCTCCGTGAGCGGAAGCGCCAGCAGGTTCGCCAGCAGGAAGTGCGGCGGCAGGCTGCGGAAGTATAGCCAGCCCAGCGGCGCGGTCGTCAGCTGGCATGCGAGCGTCAGCGCCGCCCGGTCCCAAAGCCAACGCATCGGATTGAACCGCTCCCCGGCCGGGAAGCAGTCCCGCAGCCGCGGGTAGACCCGGAGGATCCCCAGCATCGCCAGGTAGGACAGCTGGAATCCCGGGCTCAGGGCCACCGCGGGGCGGATGGCGAGCTGGATCAGCAGGGCGCGTGCGAGCGTCTGTCCGCCGCTGAGCCGCCGCCCCGGCAGGAGCCGGGACGCCTCGCGCAGCAGGATGAACAGCAGCGCGCGTACCGTGGAGGGCGACGCCCCCGTCATCAGCGTGTAGCCCAGGCACAGGGCGCAGACGAGCAGGCTCCGCACCGTCCGCACGGCCGGGAAGTTCCCCGGCAGCGAGAGGATGCGGCTGATGGCCGCGTAGATGAAACCCAGGTGGAGCCCGGACAGGGCGAGGAGATGCGAGGCGCCGGCGGCGCGGAAGCTGGCGGTGACCTCCCGTCCCAGGCCGCTGCGGTCGCCTGTCAGCAGGGCGCAGAGCAGCGGGGCGGTCTGTGCGTCGGCGAAGGGAATCCGCCCGAGGAGCGCGCGCAGCGCCTCTGCACCGCCCGCCGCCCGGACCTGGAACCGCTCCAGCAGCACGACGAGCAGCGCACATCCCGCGCCCGCCGCCACGACAGCCAGATACCCCGCAAATCTCTTCCCCGCTTCCAAAGCTGTATCCCTCCGTCGGAAAATTAACGAATAATTCTTATCTTTGGCCGATTTAAACGTTTATTTGATAAAAACCCATAGGAATGATCATTCTGGTAATCAACTGCGGCAGCTCCTCCATCAAGTACCAGCTGCTGGACATGAAGAACGACGATGTATTTGACCTGATGGCGAAGGGCCTCGTGGAGAAGATCGGCCTCCCGAGCGGCATCCTGACCCACAAGCCTACCGGCAAGGACCCCGTCCGCAAGGAACTCGCGATTCCGGACCACAAGGTCGGCATGCAGCTCGTCCTCGACGAGCTCGTCGCCCCGGAGACGGGCGTGCTTTCGTCCTTCGACGACATCGAGGCCGTCGGCCACCGCATCGTCCAGGGCGCCGACTTCTTCTCGGGCAGCGCCATCGTGGACGAGGACGTGATGAGCAAGATCGCGATCTGCTGCGACTTCGCCCCGCTCCACAACCCGGCCCACATCCTCGGCATCCGCGCGATGCAGCACGTCCTTCCGACCGTGCCGCAGGTCGTCGTCTTCGATACTGCCTTCCACCAGACCATGCCTGCCTACAACTATATGTACGGCCTTCCGTACAAGTATTACGAGCAGTACCACGTCCGCAAGTACGGCGCCCACGGCACGAGCCACCAGTTCGTCGCAGGCAAGGCCGCCAAGCTCGCCGGCATTGACCTCCAGAACTCCAAGATCATCACCTGCCACCTCGGCAACGGCAGCTCCATCACCGCCGTCCAGAACGGCAAGTGCCTCGACACCTCGATGGGCTTCACCCCCCTCGCCGGTATGATCATGGGTACCCGCTGCGGCAGCATCGACCCGAACATCGTCCCCTACCTGATGAAGAAGGAAAACATCTCCCCGGACGACATGACGACGCTGATGAACCGCAAGAGCGGCTTCCTCGGCGTTTCCGGCGTCTCCTCCGACTGCCGTGAGCTCGACGCCGCGATCGCGGAAGGCAACGAGCGCGCGAAGCTCGCCCTCAAGATCTTCACCCACGACGTGATCAAGATCATCGGCTCCTACATCGCGGAAATGGACGGCGTCGACCTCATCGTCTTCACCGCCGGCATCGGCGAGAACAACCCCCGCCTGCGCCGCCGCGTCTGCGAGAACTTCGGCTACATGGGCCTGAAGTTCGACTACGAGGCGAACGCAGCCCCCGGCGACGACAAGGTCATCTCCGCCCCGGATTCGAAGGTCAAGGTCATGGTCGTCTCGACCAACGAGGAACTCGTCATCGCCCGCGATACGATGCACCTCGTCCTCGGCAACCAGGAATAACACTAAAATCACAACATAACCATGATTACCAAATTTTCAGACGTATTCGAGACTTTGAAGGCCAAAGGAATCTGCAAGCGGCTTGTAGGTGCCTGGGCAGTCGATTCCCATTCCATCGAGGCCATCAGCGTGGCCGTCGACAAAGGTTTCATCAAGGCGACCCTCGTCGGTGACGAGGCCATGATCAAGGCGGTCTGCGCCGAGCACGGCATCGATCCCGCCAAGTTCGAGATCATCCACAACCCCAATGAGATGAAGGCGGTTGCGCAGGCGGTCCAGCTCGTCCACGACGGCCAGGGCGACGTCCTGATGAAGGGCCTCTGCTCGACGGACAAGTTCCTCCGCGCCATCCTGAACAAGGAGACCGGTCTCCTGCCGCCCAAGGGCCTCCTGAGCCACGTCGGCGTCATCGAGAACCCGAATTACCACAAGCTCATGTTCCTGATGGACATGGCCGTCATCCCTGCGCCGGACTTCCGCCAGAAGATGAAGATGACGGGCTTCCTCGTGGACGTGGCCCATTCGTTCGGCATCGAGAAGCCGAAGGTGGCCTTCATCGCCGCCTCCGAGCAGATGCTCGACACGATGACCGCCTGCACCGAGGGCGCCATGCTCGCCAAGATGTGTGAGCGCGGCCAGATCAAGGGCTGCATCGGCGATGGTCCGCTTGCGCTGGACGTCGCGATCGACAGGGAGTCCGTGGAAATCAAGAAGTTGAAGAGCGAGGTCGCCGGCGACGCCGATTGCCTCTTCTTCCCGAATATCGAGTCCGCCAACGTCTTCTGGAAGACGAACTCGAAGCTCGCCACGGGCGTGAAGCAGGCCGGCATGCTCGTCGGTACGACCGCGCCCTGCATCCTCGCCAGCCGCGCCGACAGCGTCGACACGAAGCTCAACTCCATCGCCGAAGCCGTCATGTTCGTCAACCGCTAGCCGCGGTCCCCGCATACGGAAATCCCCCTTGCAACGCCCTCCCGCGGCCGCCCAAGGGGGATTTTTGTATCCGGACCGCAATTAATCCTGGTGTGAATTCCGGAGAGCCGCTTATCTTTGCGAAAAACACTTGAACTATGAAAAAAGTACTTGAAGTGCTCCAGTACGGAGAGACCGATTTCCGTTTCAATACGGATTTCGACGTGAAGAAAAACCCGGATGCGATCGCGGCCTTGGTGCTGAAGATCGCGATGGCGATGGGAACATCCCTGTGGGGCGGGAATGAGCAGTCCGTCCTCGCGGTGCTCCGTGCGATGACGGTCGCGGACCTGGCCCTGACCGTAAACAGGAAGGAATTGATCCAGGTCATGGAACACGATGCGACTATGCTGGCCCGGGCGCTGGAACGTGCCCGGAAAGAGTTTGTCCGCGCCGGCGGGGAAGTTCAAGTCTTCGGCCCGGGAGTCGCTTCCTCCGGCCATCGCAGCTAGCCGGCCATCCCCCCATGGACCGCATTCCGGGCCGTGCCCGGGGTTATTCGGGGACGGGGGCGAAGAAGAAGTCGCGGCGGGGGAGGCGGCGGGAGTAGTCGCGGCGGAGGTCGTGGAAGAGGAGGCCGGTCTGGGAACTCTGGCGGTTGCCGCGGTAGGTGCTGGTGTTGAGGATCATGATCCAGCATTCGCCGTCGGGGTAGTACTTGACGAGGGCGCTGGTGCCGGAGAAGGAGCCCGTGCGGGTCCACTCGCCGGATTCTTTCGTGTCGTTCCAGCCGAGGGAGTAGGTCTGGTCGTCGAACCAGGTCGTCATGTCCGTGACGCGGTCGAAGGAGATGATGTCCGGGACCTCGTCGCGGCCGTCGATCGATGCGACGAAGCGCATCAGCTCCGGAACGGAGGCGACCCATGCGCCGGCGCCGTACAGGCCGTGGATGTCGTTGCCGCCGTAGCAGCGTTCGACGAGCTGTCCGCTGTTGTCATAGCACGGGACGGCGATTTCGTTCGACGGCAGGTAGTAGCGCGTCTCGTGGGGGTACCGGCCTTCGTAGAAGTTCCGGGCGAGGCGGAATTCGTGGCAGCCGGCGGGCAGGAGCACGTTTTCCTGCATCCATTCCTCATACGGGCGGCCCGTGACCTTCTCGATGACGAGGGTCAGGATCAGGTAGCCGAGGTTGGAGTACTGCGGGGTCGTTCCGGGGACATAGGTCAGGTTCTGGCGGAGGACGGCCTTCAGGAGGATGTCCGGGGTCGGCGGCAGCGCCCAGCCGTGCTGCTGCATCAGGTCGCGCGTCGAGAACATCGGATCCGGCACGCGGGACGAGAAGCCGCCTTCGTGGCGGAGCAGGTGCTCCACGGTGATGCGCTCGTACCGGCGGTCGCGGTAGGAATCGTTGTATTCCTTCAGGATGCCTTCGGGGCCGAAGACCTTGTCGTCGAGCGATAGGCTGCCGCGGTCCACGAGGACCATGATGCCCGCCGCCGTGACGAGTTTCGACACGGAGGCCATCCGGTAGAGCGTCTCCGGGCCGGCGGGAACGCCCTTGTCGACCTCGCCGTACCCCTTGGCGTAGACGAGGGAGTCGCGGCGCATGATGGCCAGGGAGGCGCCGTGGATGTGGTTGTTGCGCAGGTAGCGGCTCACGGCGGCGTCCAGGCCGCGGAGGTCGGACGTGTCGGAAAGTTCGTTGGTCAGGGTCTCGTTGAGGATGACAGGGATCTTCGGCGCGGGGGGCTCGGGGGCGCGGCGGGAGGTGCAGGAGAGCAGGGCCGGGAGCATCCCGGCCGCGACGAGCAGTCCCGTGAGCAGCCTCCGTCTCATTTCAGATAGCCGGTGCGCCTACCGAACTCGATGATGAAATCCGCGGAGCCTTCGATGCCGAGGCGGGACGTGTCGAGGCAGAGGTCGTAGTTCGCGGCGACGCCCCAGTTGCGGAAAGTGAAGAAGTTGTAATAGGTCTCGCGTTCGCGGTCTTCCTTCGCGCAGGCCTCGGCGGCTTCTTCCGGGGTGATGCCGCGCATCTGCGCGACGTGCGCGGCACGCACGTCCGCGGGGGCGGACAGGAAGATGTTGAGGCAGGGCATGTCCCGCAGGACGTAGTCCGAGGCGCGTCCGAGGAAGATCGCGGACCCGCGGGAGGCGATGTCGCGGATGATCTCGCTCTGGATGCGGAAAATCTCGCTGTCATCGACGCCGTTGTTGCTGAAGAAGCTGAAGAGGCGCTTGCGCTCTTCCTTCTTGCGGAAGACTTCCGGACTGTAGCCGCTCTTCTGGGCGGCCTCCGTAATCAGCTGCCGGTCGTAGACGGGAATCCCGAGGCGCTCGCCGAGGGCCGCGCCGATCCGGCGCCCGCCGCTTCCGAACTGTCGGCCGATGTTGATGATGATCCTGTTTTCCATGCTATTTGAGGTTGCTGCCGAGGATGTCCGGTTCGTCGCCGTCGCGGAGCCTGGCGAATTTTCTGAAGAGTCGGATGATGAAATAGGCGGAGAAGATGATGGACATCGTATCCGATATCGGGAAGCTCAGCCAGACGCCCTTTTCGGCGAGGAAGTCCGGCAGGATGTATATCAGCGGGACGAGGAACAGCAGCTGGCGGCTCAGGGACAGGAAGATGGAAATCTTGACCATCCCGAGGCACTGGAAGAGGTTGGAGACCACGATGCCGAAGCCGACCAGCGCGACGGCGGCGTTCATGATGCGGATGCCGTGGGCGGCGAGGCGGCGGAGCTCCGGGTCGTTGGTGAAGATGCCGACGGCGGCGCCGGGAATCAGCTCCGAGACCAGGAAGCAAACCGTGGTCACGAGGACGGCCCACTTGGCGGTCAGGACGAAGATTTCGCGCACGCGGCTGTACAGGCGTGCGCCGTAGTTGTAGCCGGCGATCGGCTGCATGCCCTGCGTGAAGCCCATCACGACCATGATGAAGATGAAGGTGATGCGGTTGATGATGCCGTAGGCGCCGATGGCGAGGTCGCCGCCGTAACGGCCGAGCTGCTGGTTGATGAAGATGGCCACGATGCAGGCGGCCGCGTTCATCAGGAACGGCCCCAGGCCGATGCTCAGCGAGGATTTGGCGATGCGCCAGTCAAGCTGGAAGAGCGGCCGCGGGAAATGGAGGAAGCTGTTCCTGTCCAGGAAGAAGCGGAAGGAGTAGGAGAGCGCCATCATCTGGCAGAGGATGGTCGCGACGGCCGCGCCCTGGATGCCCATCTTGAACACGAAGATGAAGATCGGGTCGAGGATGGCGTTGGAGGCCACGGTGAAGAGGGTGAGGCCCATCGCCGTCTTCGGGTGGCCGGCGGCACGCAGGATGCCGTTGAAGCCGAAGTAGAGGTGGGTGAAGACGTTACCCAGCAGGATGATGGTCATATACCGGGTGGCGAAGGGGAGGGTGTTGTCGCTGGCGCCGAAGAAGCGGAGGATGGGCTCGAGGAAGAGCAGGGAGAAGACGGTGAAAGTGATGCCGATCAGGGTGTTGAGCGTCAGGACGTTGCCGAGGACTTTCCCGGCGGTCTCGTAGTTCTTCTGGCCCAGCATCACGGAGATCATCGTCATCGCGCCGACGCCGACCAGCGTCCCCAGCGCGGCGGACAGGTTCATCAGCGGGAAGGAGACGGCGAGGCCGGAAATGGCGTAGGAACCGACGTCCTTGATGTGTCCGATGTAGATGCTGTCGACGATATTATATAAAGAAGCCGCAGTCTGGGCGATGATGCCCGGGACTGCGTACATCTTCAGCAGTTTGCCGATTCCCAGGGTTCCGAGCTGGGTCGGAGCCGCGCCTGCACCTGTCGCCATCTGCCGTTACTCCTTTTTGCGGACAATCTCGAAATCGAAACGCAGGGGTGCGTAGGCCGGGATGGCGGTGCCGCTGCCGGAGTTGCCGTAGCCGAGGCCGGCGTAGAAGACCGCAGTGCCCTTCTCGCCGAGGTGCATCGTCGTCATCGCGTAGCCGAAGCCGGGGATGACGGCGGTGTTGCTGGTCGTCATCGTGACTTCCGTATACTCCCCGGAAATGCTCGTGATGTAGAGGGGCTCGTAGGTGCTTTTGGCATTGTAGATGCCGTAGCGCTTGGCCGTGTCCTTGACGTTCGTGCCGAAGACGTGGCCGTTCAGCAGGCGGCCGGTGTAGTTGACGTAGATCACGTCGTTGGGCTGCCACTTGTCCGTGTTCTTCGGCTCCTGCGTGCGGATGTAGTAGTAGCCGAAAATCAGGGAGTCCGCGGCATGCCAGTTCGCTTTCATGTAATCCTCGATTTCCCGGATCTGGCGGGCTTCCAGGTCATAGACCGCGTCCACGACACGGACGTCGTAGACCAGATGGGAGCCGGTTTCGTTCAGGTAGTAGTCGTCCGGGTCGGCGTAATGGACCGTGCCGGTCAGCCAGCCGGGAATGGCGACTTTGCGGCGGCCGCCGACGCGCATCGTCGAGATCGCGTCGTCCAGCCCGGGGCAGATCGCGAAGCGTCCGTAGGAATCGGAGTGGGCGCGGTCGAGGGCGACCGGTCCGTAATAGGTCTTCGCCGCGTAGGTGCCGAGGCGCCGGGCGACCTGCTCGTCGGTCGTCGAGGCGATGTTGCCGTCCAGGTCGGAGACGGTGTACTCGAGGTAGACGAACGGGTGGGTGTCCGGGTCGCTGACGAGTTTGCCGGTTCCGGGCTCGTCCGACAGGATGCGGCAGCCGAGCTCCGTCGCCGGGGCGTTGGGGGCGTTGACTTCGATCCAGGCGTCGAAAAGCTTCTTGGAAGCGAGGTTGGCCGGGACCGACAGGCTTTTCGCGCAGGAGGCCGCGAGGAGGGCCACGGCGAGGATTCCTATGGTGTTTCTGATCTTCATTGTCTTACTTGTTCTCGATATCGATGACCCAGATGTGGTAGGCCAGGGCGGACCCTGCAGGAATCGTGCCTTGGGCCTTCTTTCCGTAGCCTAATTTTCCGGAAAACAAAACGATGCATTCTTCCCCGGGGCGGACGCCCGCCAGGCCGCGCCGCAGCCCTTCGACGAGCGTGCCGTCGGAGAGATGGACGACCCGGGGGGCATAGCGGTCCTCTCCCGAGAGGCCGGACCAGCCCGCCGCGGCCGCCACGCTCTCGTTGTTCGTCGCGAAAAGGTTCGCGGCGGAGACGTCGCCCGTGAAGACGTAGCCGGCGTAATAGAAGGAGACGGCGCCGTCGGGTTGCAGCGTCTCGCCGCTGCCTTCGGAAAGGACCAGGCGCGTGACGCCGGCGTCGCTTTCCGCCCGGCTGCCTTCCACCCGGGCGAGCTGGGCCGTGACATACTTCTCGATCTGCTCGTCCTGGTTGATATAGGTCAGGGCGATGCCTTCCTTGGTGCAGGCGGCGGCAAGGGAAGCGGCGGCGAGAAGGGCGATTATGTATTTAATTTTCATTCAGATAGCCTTTTGTGTGCGATTCAATGTAGGCGGCGGCGTCCGCGGGGGACGGGATGTCGGCGGGGAAGTAGAGCCTGCCGCCCGCGGCCTGCTCGTGGCCGCCGCCGTGGAACTGCTCCACCGCGCAGCGGTTCGCCGACCAGCCCCGCTTGGAGCGGATCGAGACGCGGAAGTGGTCGCCTTCCTCGCGGAGGAAAACGCTCATTTTCACCTGCGCGAGCGACAGGGGGAGGTTGACCATCCCTTCGAGCTCGCCGTCGCGGATGTCGTAGGCGGCGGCCGTCGCGGCATCCAGGATCATATAGGCCAGCCCGTCGGGGCACAGGACCATTTTGTCACGGAGGAGATGGCCCATCAGGCGGAGACGGTTCTCGCGGAAGCACTGGAAGACGTTCTCCAGGATCGTTTCGCGGTCCGCGCCGGCCGAGAGCAGTTCCGCATAGGCCTGCAGGGTCGAGGGGTAAACGGAGTTGGCGAAATTGTTCGTGTCGGTCGTGATGCCGGTCATCAGGGCGTCCAGGCTGCGCTGCGGGAGATTCCGGGCCATGCCGCCGCTCTGGGGGAGCGTGAGGAGGATCTGGAACAGCAGCTCGCTGGCGGAGGAAGTTTCCGTGCGGGAGAAGCAGAGTTCGAAGGCGGCGCGGTCCGGGTTGGGGTGGTGGTCGATCAGGACCTTGGGGGCGGCGGAGCCGCGCAGGGCGCCCTCCATCCCGTCCGTACGGCTGAACACGTTGAAGTCCAGGCAGATGATGAGGTCGCTGCCGTCTATCCAGCGGGCAGTCTCCCGGGGATCCTGCTCCCAGACGAGGACCTTGTCCCGGATGCCTTCGAAGAGGAAGTCCACCGAATCCGGCCACGGGGTCGGATAGAGGGCCTTCACGGCGTGCTTGCCGCAGTTCTCTTCCAGGAAGGCGCGGAGGGCGAGCGTACTGCCCACGGCGTCACCGTCGGGGTGCGTGTGGGTCACGAGCGCTATCTGCTTCGCGCGGATGATGATTTCCGGGAATCTGTCCTCCATGGCGTCTTTTTTCGAATGCAAATTTACAAAGAATATTGCATTTCATAAATGGATTTTTTAACTTTGTCCGACGCATTGATTATTATAAATCACAGAATAATGAACGGAATTCTTAAAAAACTTCTGACCTGGCTGGTTCTTCCCGCCATCATCGTGCTGCTCGTGTGGGTGAATGTTTCCAGTATCATGCAGCCTGTCAAGTTCAACAAGGAGAAGGCCCAGCGTGAAAAGGTCGCTATCCAGAACCTCAAGGACATCCGTGACCTGGAAGTCGCTTTCAAGAGTGTCAACAACCGTTTCACCGCTTCCATCGACTCCCTCGCCGATTTCTACCGCAACGGTGACATGGAGGTCGTGATGCAGATCGGTTCCCAGGATGACTCCCTCGCCGTGACCCATACCGAGGCTGTCAAGAAGGCGAACCGCGGCATTACCGCCGACAAGCTCTATGAGATGTACCAGAAAGGTGACAAGAACCTCGTGTTCAGCGTCAAGAACAAGGTCCCCGTCCGCCAGAGCCTCTTCACGGACCGCACCGACTTCAACCCGGATCTCCTCAAGTACATTCCGTTCTCTGACAACGAGCCCGTCCAGATGGACGCGATCGTCAAGACCGTCTCCGGTGTCCAGGTTCCGCTGTTCGAGGCCAAGATGCCTTACAAGTCCCTCCTGAAGGGCATGGACAACCAGCTTCGCATCAACCTCGACGCCGAGCGCCGTGACCAGAACAAGTACGAAGGTCTCCAGGTCGGCAGCGTGACCGCTCCGAACAACAACGCGGGCAACTGGGAATAGGATAATGACCCAAATACCTAAATGCACCTTGGTGCCGACTCGTTTCTGCGATGAGAAGGACCCAAGGTGTTTTCTTTCGGAAGTTTTCCCGCTCGGGGAGGACGAGGCCGTGGAAACCGCGGCCTTGCCTGCGTATGATGCCGTGCTCGTCTATGCCCCCGTCGGAAAGCGGCCGCCGGAGCTGCTTTCGCTGCTGCGCGACCTTCCCCGCTGCCCCGGCCATTACAAGATTGCCGCGGGGTGGGAGGAAGGCTGCCTGAGCCTTGCGGTTGCCGCGGGGGAGCGCCTGCTGTTCGCGAATGTGTTCCCTGCGGAGGAGTTCGTGACGGCCGAGTATTTCATCTTCGCGACGATGAAGTCGCTGCAGCTGAATCCGGAAGTTTCTACCCTGCATTTCCGTACGCCCCTCGGCGGGGAGGAGGAAATGTCCCTCTGCCGGTATTTCAGATCCGTGGAGGCTTTATGAGGATTATCGGGGGTAAGCTCAAGGGGCGGAGCATCCTGCCGCCGCCCGGGTACAAGGCGCGTCCGACGACCGACTTTGCCCGTGAGGGCCTTTTCAATGTCCTGAACAACGAATACGAATTCGAGGACCTCCAGGTGCTGGACCTCTTCGGCGGGACGGGCGCCGTCTCCTTCGAATTCGCCTCCCGGGGAGCCGCCCGGGTCTGGTGCGTCGAAATGGCGCGCGAGAACGCGGCCTTCATCAAGGCGGAGGCCGCCCGGCTCGGCCTGGACGCGGTCACCGTCGTCCGGGACAATGTCTTCGACTTCCTGCCGCGCTGCGCGCAGAAGTTCGACCTGGTGTTCGCCGATCCGCCGTATGCGGCGGAGGGGCTCGAATCCTTCCCGGACCGGGTCTTCGGGGCGGACCTCCTCTATCCGGAGCGCTACCTGATCCTGGAGCACGGCGACGCTCACTCCTACACGGACCATCCGTATTTCGTCAAGGAAAAGGTTTACGGCCGGGTCCATTTCTCCTTTTTTGAAAAACGTTAAATACTTGGCTTATGAAGACTCGCAGTTTTATCCTGACTCTCGCGGCGCTTGCGCTGGGGCTGGCTTCCTGCAAGCAGGAGCCCGTGACCGACTGGGCGCCGGCCGGAGACAACATCATGACCCGCTGGGCGGCGGAGGTCTCCCCGTCGAATTCCCATCCGGAGTACCCGCGCCCGCAGATGGTGCGTTCCGACTGGAAATCCCTGAACGGACTCTGGGACTACGCCATCGCCCCGATTGCTTCGGCCACGATGCCGCAGGCGGACGGCCAGATCCTCGTCCCCTTTGCCGTCGAATCCGCGCTCTCGGGAGTCGGCCGGACGGTGACCCCGGAGGATGCCCTCTGGTACAGCACCTCTTTCGAAATCCCGCGTTCCTGGAAGGGCAAGCGGGTCCTGCTGCACTTCGACGGCGTCGACTGGAAGACCGAAGCCACGATCAACGGCATCCCGCTCGACCCCCATACCGGCGCCTATACGGCCTTCGAATACGACATCACCCCTTACCTCGAGGGCGGGGAGCAGAAGCTCGTCCTGAAGGTCACGGATGCGACCGACATCACCGAGTTCCAGCCCCACGGCAAGCAGGTCCTTAACCCGAGCGGCATCTGGTATACTGCCGTGACCGGCATCTGGAAGTCCGTCTGGCTCGAGCCGGTGGCCGAGAGCCGCATCGTGGACTATAACGTTGTGACCGACATCGACGCCGCCTCGATGCGCGTCAGCGTCGCGACTGACGCCCTGCGCGGCGGGGACCTGGTCCGCGTCGAGCTGCTGGACGGCGCCGTCGGCTATTCGACGGCGAAGCCTTCCCGCAAGGTGCTCACGCAGCAGGAAGTGGCCGGCAGCCGGAACGCTGAACTGACGCTCGCCGTCCCGGACATGAAGCTCTGGACCCCGGATGAGCCCTACCTCTACGGCCTGCGGCTCAGCATCGTCCGCGGCGGCAAGGTCGTGGACAAGGTGGACGCCTATACCGCGATGCGCAAGATTTCCAAGGTGCGCGATGCGGAAGGCCACTTGCGCATGGCCCTGAACAACGAGTTCCTCTTCCACTACGGCCCGCTCGACCAGGGCTGGTGGCCGGACGGCCTCTACACGCCGCCGACCGACGCGGCGATGCGCTACGACATCGAGCAGACCAAGGCCCACGGATTCAATATGATCCGCAAGCACATCAAGGTCGAACCCTTCACCTGGTTCTACGCCTGCGACCAGATGGGCGTCCTCGTCTGGCAGGACATGCCGTCCTTCACGGACAACCGCAGCAGCCACTGGAAGACCCGCGAATACGCGACCCGCGAGGATGACAGCAAGGTCACCGACGGCGCGAAAGCCAATTATTATAAGGAGTGGAGCGAGATCATCGCCCAGCTGAAGAAGTTCCAAAGCATCGTCGTCTGGGTCCCCTTCAACGAGGCCTGGTCCCAGTTCGATACTCCGGAAGTCGTGGACTTCACCTATGCGCAGGACCGCACCCGCCTCGTCAACATGGCCTCCGGCGGCAACTGGTTCCAGGGCGTCGGCGACATCCTCGACAGCCACAACTATCCCCACCCGGCCCTCCGCATCTTCGACCCTGACATGGTCAACGTCCTCGGCGAGTACGGCGGCATCGGCTTCCCGGTCGAAGGCCACCTCTGGCAGAAGGACAAGAACTGGGGTTATGTCCAGTACAAGAGCGGCGCCGAAGTGACCGACGCGTATGTCGAGTACGCCGCCATGCTGGAGGACCTCGTGCGCGAGGGCTGCTCCGCCGCGGTCTATACCCAGACCACCGACGTGGAGATCGAGGTCAACGGCCTGATGACCTATGACCGCGAAATCATCAAGATGGACGTGGACCGCGTCGCGGCCGCGAACCGCAAGGTGATCGACTGCATGTCCGAGTTCGCCGTGGCCGAGAACAAGGTCCGCGAGCTGGAAGGCGAGTATACCAACTTCATCCTGGACACCAAAGTCCTTGCGGAGAAGGGGGCCAGCGCTTCGGTTTTTTTTCACACCGACGGTAAGGGCGGCGGATATGAGGTCCTGCTCCACAACGGCCCGATAGACGGGACCCGCAAGACGGGCAGCCTCGCCTCTGTGCGCAACCTGTACCGCTCGCTCGCGGAAGACGGCGAGTGGTTCGACCTCACGGTCGCCGTCCGCGGCAAGAACATCTCCGTCGCCGTGAACGGAACGGAGGTCGTCTGTTACACCGAACCGGCGATCCCGTACCGCACCGCAAAGCACAACCGCCAGCTGCTCGGCAAGGGCGGCCTCTGCATCGCCGGCACGCAGGGGACGGTCCATTTCAAGGACCTCCACCTCCGTGCCCTGCCCGCGGATGCGACCAACCCCGACGCCACGATGCCGGCGGTCGATGAGCAGAACGACGCAATCATCCGCCTGCAGCAGCAGGACTTCCCGGTCATCGACTACCACGTCCACCTCAAGGGTGACCTGACGAAGGAGATGGCCCATGCGATGTCGATGAACTACGGCATCAACTACGGCGTCGCCCCGAACGCCGGGGAAGGCGGCGTGGGCCGGATGCTCCTGAGCGACGAGGAAGTCTATGCCTACCTGGACGAGGTCAAGGACATGCCGTTCCTCCGCGGTGTGCAGGGCGAGGGCCGCAAGTGGACCGCCACCTTCTCGCAGGAGGCCCTCGGCGCGTTCGACTACCTCTTCACGGATGCGATGACCATCATCGACCACAAGGGCCGCAACAGCCGCATCTACCGTCCCGAGGAAGTCCACTACGACGACATTGACAAGGAAGGCTATATGGAGCAGATCGTGAACCAGACGGTCCTGATCCTGACCAACGAGCCCGCGGACATCTTCGCGAACCCGACCTACATCCCGGACGACATGAATCCGGATTATGCGAAATACTGGACCCCGGAGCGCGTGGACCGCGTGCTGGATGTCCTCCAGAAGTACCAGATTGCCCTGGAAATCAATCCGCGCTACAAGATTCCTTCCTTCGACATCATCCGCAAGGCCAAGTCCCGCGGCATCAAATTCACCTTCGGCACCAACAACGTCGACTCGAACTTCGGCCGCCTGGAGTACTGCGTCGAAGCGATCGAGCAGTGCGGCATCACCGCGGAAGACATGTGGTTCCCCTCCATGTCCATCCGGCGGACCCGCCCGGTCGTCCTGTACAACCACTTCAAATAGATACCGAAAAGAGGCTGCCTAGGCAGCCTCTTTCAGTCTTTCCGCGTTTTCGGCGATCTGGAGCTGTTCGATGCACTCGAAGATGTCTCCGTCCATGAAGACGGGGAGGTTGTACATGCTCCAGCCGGTGCGGTGGTCCGTGACGCGGCCCTGCGGGTAATTGTACGTGCGGATCTTGGCGGAACGGTCGCCGGTCGAGACCATGGTCTTCCGTTTCGCGGCGATTTCGTCCAGGTACTTCTGGTGTTCCATGTTGTAGATACGGGAACGGAGTTCCTCCATCGCGCGCTCGGCGTTCTTGAGCTGGGAGCGCTCCTCCTGGCACTGGACGACGATGCCCGTCGGGATGTGGGTCAGGCGGACGGCGGAATAGGTCGTGTTCACGCCCTGGCCGCCGGGGCCGGAGGCGCAGAAGAGGTCCTTGCGGATGTCGTTCGGGTCGATGGTCACGTCGAACTCGCCGGCTTCCGGGAAGACGGCGACGGACGCGGCGGAGGTCTGGATGCGGCCCTGGGTCTCGGTCTGGGGCACGCGCTGGACGCGGTGGACGCCGGACTCGTACTTCATGATGCCGTAGACGCCTTCCGTGGCGGAGGAGAGCTTGAAGACGATCTGCTTGAAGCCGCCGGCGGTGCCGGGCGCCTGGTCGCTGACTTCGAGCTTCCAGCCGCGCGACTCGGCGAAGTGCTGGTACATCCGGAAGAGGTCGCCGGCGAAGATGGCGGCTTCGTCGCCGCCGGTGCCGCCGCGGATCTCGACCATCGCGTTCTTCGCGTCGTCCGGGTCGGCGGGAATCAGCATCAGCTTGATGTCATCTTCCATCTTCGGGAGCTTCTCCTGAATCTCGGTCATCTCCTCGCGGGCCATTTCCTTCAGCTCGTCGTCCTTCTCGTTCATGAAGACATCCTTCGCGGAGGCGAGGTTATCGAGCATCCGCTTGTATTCGAGGCCGGTCTTGATGATCGGCTCGAGCTGCTTGTAGTCCTTGTTCAGCTGGACGTATTTCTTCATATCGGACATCACCTCGGGGCTGGTCAGCTGCTCCTGGAGCGATGCGAACTTGTCCTGCAGGGACAGGACCTTTTCCAGCAATGAATTCTCTGCCATATCAGTCGATTGTCTTGATGTAACACCTGCGCCGCATAAACGGCTCGTGGTCATAGCTGTTCCAGATATTGACGGCGCTGTTGCTCTCGATCTGGGGGTTCGAGATGCCCCACTTCGAGCCGTACAGCTTCGCCTTGTCGGCCAGGATGCAGTGGTAGACGGCGGAAACGCCCTTGTTCTGCCACTTCGGGACGGCGCCATTGACCATCAGGTCGAGCGTCGTGAAATCGCGCATCGCCAGCAGCAGGTACAGCCAGCCCAGCGGGAACATGCGCCCCTTCGCGCGCTGCAGGGCGCGGGAAATCGAGGGGAACGAGATGCCGAAGGCGACCAGGTCCCCTTCTTCGTCGAAGATGATGCTGGAGCACTTGTCGGAGAGGAACGGCACCATCGAGGCCGCCTCCTCGTCAATCTCTTCCTCCGTCAGCGGCACATAGTTGTAAACCGCACTGGCAAAGCTTTCGTTGTAGACCTCGAAGAACTTGCGGACCATCGCAGGATCCTTCTTGAGGTCCTCGATGCTGCCCTCGCGGAGCTTGTAGCGCTCCATCAGCAGCTTCGAGATGCGCACGGCCTTTTCGGGCACGCCCTTGTCCGCGGGCATCTTGTACTGCACCCAGTCGCACTCCTTCCCGAAGCCGAGCTGCTCCAGCAGGGTATTGTAATAAGGATAGTTGTAGAGGCAGTTGAAGGGCGGGACGTTCTCGAAGCCCTCGACCAGCATGCCCTGCTTGCCGAAGGTGTTGTAATAGAGCGGACCGTGGATTTCGGTCATCCCTTCTTCCTTCGCCCAGGCTTCGGCGGTCCCGATCAGCAGGCGCGCGACGGCAAGGTCGTCGATCGTGTCGAACCAGCCGAAGCGGATCCGCTTCTTGTCGTAGAGCGCATTGTAGCGCGGATTGATCATCGCGCAGATGCGGCCGACGACCCTGTCCCCATCCAGCACCATCCACATCCGGCGCTTGCAGTAGGACAGCGTCGAAACCTTGGTCAGGGACTTGACCTGGTCGGAATTGAGCGCAGGAACATACTGTTTGCAGTCCCGGTACAGGTCCAGCGGAAAACGGATGAATCTCCGCAGGTCCTTCTTCGACAAAACTTCTACGACTTTATATTCCATAAATAAATACTTCCAATCAATAATACATTAGCCTACAAAGATAGTAATTATAGACAACAATCTTATGGCAAAAGGCAGATAACTTTTTCTCAGCCCTTTTCCCTATTTTTTGGGCTGAGAAAAAGATATCTGACTTTTGCTGAAAAGCTATATGCCCGAAAGATGGCGGATGGCGGCCTGGGCGCAGACACAGCCGAAGACGGCGGGCATGTAAGAGACGGTGCCGACCTGGGACTTCTTGTTGCGGCTCGGTTCCAGGACCATCGATTCGTCGTGCGGCAACTCTTCCGAATAAACGGCCAGGAAGCCGGTCCGGATGCCGAGCTTGTGGAGGCGCTTGCGGACCATATACGCCAGCGGGCAGTAGCAGGTCTTCGAAATGTCGGCGAGGCGCACCTTCGTCGCGTCGCACTTCGCCCCCGCCCCCATCGCGGAAACCATCGGAACCCCCTTCGCAAGGCAATACTGGATCAGGCAGATCTTCGGGCTGAGCGTATCGATGGCATCGACCAGGAAATCCAGCCGGAACGGGTCCAGCAGTGCGGCGACGGAGTCTTCTTCCAGAAACGATTCGACCGTGTCGATCCGGATGGCGGGATTGATGTCCTTCAGCCGCTCGGAGAGCACGGCGACCTTGGGGCGGCCGACGGTCGAGGTCAGCGCCAGCAGCTGGCGGTTGCGGTTCGTGTCGCCGACGACGTCGCTGTCGAGCAGGACGAGGCGGCCGACGCCGGCGCGCGCAAGCATCTCCGCGGCGAAACCGCCCACGCCGCCGCAGCCGACGACGGCGACCGTCGCGCCGGCCAGGCGCGCCGCTCCTTCGCTGCCGAGCAGCATTTCCGTGCGTTCCGTCCAGGCCATCAGAGTCCCTTGCGCTTGCCCTCGTCCCAGATGGCGTCCATCTCGGCGAGGGTCATATCCGTCAGTTTGATTCCCTTCTTCAGGGTGTTTTCTTCCAGGTAGGTGAAGCGGCGGCGGAACTTCTCGCAGGTGCGGCTGAGCGCGACCTCCGGATCCACGCCATAGAGGCGGCAGGCGTTGATCGTCGCGAACATCAGGTCGCCGAACTCCTCCTCCAGGTGGGCGGCGTTCCCTTCTCCGGCGGCTTCCTCCGCTTCGCCGAGCTCTTCGTGGACCTTGTCCCAGACGTCCTCTTTCTGCTCCCAGTCGAAGCCGCAGCCGCGGGCTTTCTCCTGCATCGAGAGGGCCTTCAGGATGGCGGGCATCGCGGAAGGGATGCCGGACATCACGGTCTTGTTGCCGTTCTTCTCCTTCGCCTTGACGAGTTCCCAGGTGTCGGCGATGTCCTTGGCGCTGAGGTGCCGGCGGTCGTCGCCGAAGACATGGGGATGGCGGAAGACCATCTTCTCGCAGACGCCCGCGAGGCTGTCGGCGATGTCGAACTTGCCCTGTTCCTCCCCGATGCGGGCGTAGAAGACCATGTGGTAGAGCAGGTCGCCGATTTCCTTGCAGGTCGCCTTCGCGTCGCCGCCAATGATGGCGTCGCTGAGTTCATAGACTTCCTCCTCGGTCATCGGGCGGATGGATTCCATCGTCTGGGCCGCATTCCAGGGGCATTCCTCCCGCAGCCGGTCCATAATGTCCAGCAGACGGGAGAATTGTTCCAGTTTTTCTTCTTTCGTATGCATCAAATAATTCGTATCTTAGCGACCGCAAAGTTAGCAATAATTACTCAGATGAAAGAGATCCGTTTCGTTTCCGCCGATGAGGCCGTCAGCCACATACCGTCCCACTGCCACGTCCACCTCAGCAGTGTGGCCAGCGTCCCGCACATTCTGATCCAGGCGCTCTGCCGCCGGGCGGACGCGGGTGACGTGGAGGACCTGCACTTCCACCATTTCCACACCGAGGGCCCGGCACCGTACTCGGAGCCGCGCTACGAAGGGAAATTCTTCGAGCAGGGCTTCTTCGTGGGACCGAACGTGCGGGCGAACGTGAACGCCGGCTACGCCGACTACCTGCCGGCCCACCTGGGTGAGAGCCAGAAAATGTACCGCGAGGGCGCGATCAAGCTCGGCGCGGCCCTGGTTCAGGTCTCCCGGCCGAACCGGGACGGGCTCGTCTCGCTCGGAACGTCCGTCGACTGCTCCGTCGCCGCCATCGAGAGCGCGGCCCTGGTCATCGGCGTCGTCAACCCCAACGTCCCCTTCGCCCACGGCGACCTCGTTTCCATCGACAGCTTCGACTACCTCGTCGAGGACGACACGCCGCTGGTGACGAAGGACTTCGCGGAGCCGACCCCGACCGAGGTGCTGATCGGCAAGAACTGCGCGGCGCTCGTTGATGACGGCGCCTGCATCCAGATGGGCATCGGCGCCCTGCCGAACGCCCTCGCCGCCCAACTCGGGAACCACCGGAACCTCGGCGTCCATACGGAAATGTTCGCCGACGGCATCCTCCGCCTGATCAAGAAAGGCGTCGTGACCGGTGCCTGCAAGAAGATCGACACCGGCAAGGTCGTCGCCTCCTTCCTCCTCGGCTCGCAGGAAGTCTATTCCTTCATCGACGACAACCCTGACGTCCTGATGAAGGACATCAAGTATACCAACGACCCATGGGTCATTTCCCGCAATCCGAAGATGATGGCCATCAACTCCGCCACGGAAGTCGACATCACCGGCCAGATCAGCGCCGACTCGATCGGCACCCGCATCTTCTCCGGCACCGGCGGCCAGCTCGACTTCGTCAAGGGCGCCACGATGGCCGAGGGCGGCAAGTCCATCACCGCCTTCGCCTCCCGGACCAACAAGGGCAAGAACAAGATCGTCAGCTTCCTGAATCCCGGCGCCGGCGTCGTGACCCCGCGTGCGGACGCCCACTGGATCGTGACCGAGTTCGGCGCCGTCGACCTCTACGGCAAATCCCTCCAGGAACGCGCCAAACTCCTCATCTCCATCGCCCACCCCGATGACCGCGAAATGCTCGACCGCGAAGCCTTCGAACGCTTCGGCCCGCACTACCATAATTTCAGCATCTAGCTAAAAAAAGGCCCCCTGAACGCTCAGGGGGCCTCTTTTTGGATTCGTCAGATTTTCCGGAACGCCAGGCAGGCGTTGTGCCCGCCGAAGCCGAAGGAGTCGCTCAGGCCGAGGTTGACGGGCGCCTGGACGGCGTGGTTCGGGGTGTAGTCGAGGTCGCACTCCGGATCGGGGGCGTCGAGGTTGATGGTCGGTGGAATGACGCCGTTGACGAGGGCGAGGACGGTCACGGCAGCCTCCGCGGCACCGGTCGCGCCGAACATGTGGCCGTGCATCGACTTGGTCGAGGAGATGTGGCAGCGGTAGGCGAAATCGCCGAAGGCCAGCTTGAAGGCCTGGGTTTCGGACACGTCGTTGAGGCGGGTTCCCGTGCCGTGGGCGTTGATGTAGACCGTGTCGCGGGTCTCGTCGAAGCCGGCCTCGTCGAGGGCCTGGCGGATGCAGGCGGCCTGGGTCGTGCCGTCCGGGCGCGGAGCGGTCGCATGGTAGGCATCGCAGGTGCTGCCGTAGCCCACCAGCTCCGCATAGATATGCGCGCCGCGCGCGACGGCGTGGTCATATTCTTCCAGGATCAGCATGGCGGAACCGTCGGCCATCACGAAGCCGCCGCGGTTGGCGTTGAACGGCAGGGAGGCGTATTTCGGATCCTCCGCACGCGTAATGGCGTGGGCGTTGGCGAAGCCGGCGAGGCCGATCGGGATCGTGCAGTGGTCTGCGCCGCCGGCGATGATGGCGTCCGCGTAGCCGTGGCGGATGGCGCGGAAGGCCTCGCCGATGGCGTGGGTCGAGGACGCGCAGGCGGTCACGACGTTGATGTTCGGGCCCTGGGCGTTGTACCGGATCGCAATCTGGCCGGCGGCCATGTTGCCGATCATCGTAGGGATGAAGTTGGGAGAGATCCACTTGCCGGACGGGTCCTCATACATCTTGCCGACTTCCTTGTAGATGGTGCTGAAGCCGCCGATGCCGGAACTGACATAGACGCCCAGGCGCAGCGGATCGATGTTGGAGCCTTCGCCTCCGGCGACAAGCCCGGAATCCCGCACCGCCTGCCAGGCGGACGCCATCGCGAAGACCGTGAAGGGGTCCTGCTTGCGGATGAAGGGCTTGTCCATCCCGTACTCCTCGGGGTTGAAACCGTGAATCTTGCCTCCGATTTTGACGAGGAGGTCTTCGACGGGAAATTCGTGGATATAATCAATGCCGCAGACGCCGGCGACGAGGTTCTTCCAGAAGGTCGGAACATCGTTTCCGACCGGCGTCAGGACGCCGAGACCTGTAACGGCAACTCTTTTTGTCATCATTTCAATACGCGTTAATGGACTGCAAAGGTAGGCAATTTCCGGTATTTTAACAATTCGGCAGGATTCACTATATTTGTGCGATGATTTCCTGGAGCGACAGAGTGCCCGGCTATCTGCTGGGAAAGGAGCAGCTGATTTCGACGGTGAATTTCGCGCTGTTCTTCTCCGTCGTGTTCACGCTCCTCAGCATCCCGTTCTCCCACAACGCCTGGTTCAAGCTGGGCGCCTCCGAGGCGTTTGCCTACACGGTCGCGTTCTTCTTCCTCTCCTTCGCGCTCGTCTCCCTGAGCAAGTGGCTGATGTACCGTTTCCGGACCTTTGTCGAGAAGCGCTTCGGCCGTTACCTCGCATGGAACCTGTTGGAAATCATCCTGATCTGCGCCCTGTATACCCTGTTCACGCGGATTGCCGACCGTGTCGGCCTGATCGACCTGGACGGCGCGTCGCTGCTTCCCGTCTTCCTGAACGCGCTGCTGTATGCGGTCGTCTCCCTCGGCATCCCATATATCCTCGCCGGGATGTACCTCGCCCTGAACGACAAGGACAACACGATCCGCCTGATGAACTACGGCAGCGTCGTCTCCGACGAGCCGATTTCCCCGCAGATGGAGCAGAAAATCACCCTCTTCGACAACAGCGGCGCCCTGAAACTCTCGATCAACTCCTCGAACCTCTATTATATCGAGTCCGACGACAACTACATCAAGGTCTGGTACGCCGATGCCAAGGGGATGCTGAAGCAGTACATGCTCCGCTGCCGGCTGAAGACCGTCGAGGAAAGCTTCCTGGACAGCGACCTTGTCCGCTGCCACCGCAAGTATATCGTCAACATGCTGCACGTCAAGGTCCTGACGCGCCAGAAGGAAGGGTATGTGGTCGAACTGGACCTGGAGGATTCGGATCCGATCCCGGTCACGAAGACCTACGAGGAGAACGTCCTGCGGCGTTTCAACTCCCGCTAGCTACCGCCCGTTTTTCCTGCGGCTCCGCAGCCTCCCCACGCTCTCGACCATCAGCTGGTCGGCGAGGATGCTGCGCGCGGCAAGCACGTCCAGCACGATGGCCGCGAGCGGAAACAGCACGCTGACGCGGAAGACCACGCCGGGGTCGGCCGTGAAGTAGTCCACCGCCAGCCAGGCCTGCAGGCCGAGGGTCACGAGTGCGGCGAACATCGCCGTCCGCATCTGCAGCACCCGTACGCGGAAGGTCGTCAGGGCGATGAGGTGCAGCAGGGAGATGATGATCAGCAGGATCAGGTAGGGGGTATAGACCGTGTAGGTGATTTCCTGCGCGATGCCGTCCGCGGCGGGGACGACCGCCTTGTTCAGGAAGAAGAGCAGGCCGACGAGGACCGTGGAGAGCAGCAGGTACAGGGTTTGGATGCGTTGCCACATGGGATGATCGGTTTTGTCGGACAAAAATAGGAAAAACCGCCGCAAAAACCTACATTTGTGTGATAACACAACACGCAGCCATGAGAATCGCAGAATCTGAACTGATCATCAACGCCGACGGTTCGGCGTTCCATATCCACCTCCGCCCCGAAGAACTTGCCGACCGGATCTTCCTCGTCGGCGACCAGGACCGCGTCGATTTCTTCAAGGAGTATCTCACGGACATCGAGTGCGAGCATTCCTCCCGGGAATTCCACGCCCTGACGGGCCGCTACAAGGGCGTCCGGATGACCGCCCTCTCGACCGGCATCGGCACGGACAACATCGACATCGTTATGACCGAGCTGGACGCCCTCGCCAACGTGGACTTCGCAACCCGCGAGGCGAAGCCGGAGCACCGCAGCCTCAAGATCCTGCGCATCGGCACCAGCGGCTCCATCCAGCCCGACATCCCCCTCGGCGCCAATATCTTCTCCCATTATTCCGTCGGCTGCGACGGACTGCTGAACTGGTACGCCGACCGCGACAGCATCTCCGACCCCCTGATGGAACAGGCCTTCAAGCGCCACGTCCGCTGGAACCGCCATCTTCCGGACCCGTACTTCGTCAAGGCGGGCGCGGACATCATCCGCCGCTTCGAGGACTGCACCGTCAAGGGCATGACGATTTCCGCATCGGGCTTCTACGGCCCCCAGGGACGCGTCATCCGCGTCCCGCTGGCGATGCCCGACATGGTCCGGGACTTCGAGTCCTTCCGCTACGGGGACTGGCGGATTACGAATTTCGAGATGGAAGGTTCCGCGATCGCGGGCCTCGCGCGGCATATGGGCCACGAGGCGGGCACCGTCTGCTGCGTCATCGCCAACCGCCACCTGAAGAATACCGACACCGACTACAAGCCGATGATCCGCGGGCTCGTGGAGCTCTCGCTCGAGCGGATGGCGGCGTAGGACCGCTTACTTATAGAGGTCTTTCGTCGTAGCCTTTCCCCAGTCCGGTTTTTCAATCGAAGGATCGTCGATCACGAGGTCGACGATCTTCTTTTCTCCCCGGATCACGTTGCTTTCCAGGAATTCGATCTCGCGGTCGAAGTTGTGCATCATCGAGGAGGCGATTTCGTGGGCGTTTCCCTGGAAACGGTAGATGCAGTAATTGTAGCCCTTCCGGCTGAAAATGCGGCTGAGCCGGTCCGAGCCGGTGAAGTGGGTCCGCAGGAAGGCGAGCTGCCTGTAGGGGACGAGCTTGTCGGCGGTGCCGTGGAAGAACAGCGTCGGTGCGGGTTCGCGGTGGAAGGACGGCAGCCCGATGCGGGAGAAGATGGCGCCCGAGAAGGACAGGATGCCGGCGTAGTTGAAGCCTTCCGGGAGCTTTGCGGTGGAAGGCATGCGGTTGCAGATTTCCCATTCCGCCTGCAGGGAAGTCATCGCGCCGGCGGAGGAGCCGCTGACGACGATGTTGCCGGGTTCGATGCCCAGGCCTTCGGCGTTGTCCAGCAGGAAGGCGGTGGCGCTGAACAGGTCGTCCACGGAGAGGCGGAGGGCGTGCTCCAGGGGCCGGTTGTTGAACAGGCCGAGGTTGGTGACGCCCTTGAGTCCGAGGCGGTAGTCGATGGAGACGACCCGGTAGCCGTTCTCGGTCAGTTTCCTGTACCAGGGGAGATAGAAGGCGTCGTCGCGCTCGCCTTCGATGAAGCCGCCGCCGAAGATGAAGATGATTGTCGGTTTGGTCCGCCCGTCGAGGCGCGTCTCGCTGCCGGGGGCGGGGTCATAGATGCTCAGGGACAGGTCCTGTCCGTCTTTCTGGGCATAGAGGTAGACGCCGGAGGGTTCGATTGCGGGGGTTTGGGCATCAAGCTCCGGGGCGTGGAAGAACAGGGGCATGGCAAGCAGGGCGGATAACAGGAGTCGGGTTTCCATTTTCAGCTGAATATCTTGTTCTCGCGGCCGATCAGCTCGATCACGTCGAGCAGCCGTTCCGCGGGTTTTTCTTCTTTTTCTTCCTGGATTTCGGGCTGCAGGAGCCCTGCGGCGCGCATTTCTTCCGAAAGGCGCGCGTAGCTGACGCCCCGCTGCTCCAGGAAGGACGTGCAGCGGTTCTGGGGCGAACGGACGGCGGAGAGCAGCAGGTGGACGGCGCGGACCTCGCGCTGCCCGGCCATCGAGGCCTCGAGGAAGGCGAGGCTCACGGTGTTCTCCGCGTCCCGGGAGAAGCCGATCCGCTCCTCTTCGGCGTAGGGGATCGCTTCCTTGCGGAAGAGCTGCGCGTCGAGGTGGAGCTTCAGCGCGGCGGGGTCGACTCCGGCGCTGGCGAGGACGCGGCAGGCGTCGTTGTCGCCGTGGCGGAGCAGGGCGAGCACCAGATGTCCGGTCCCGGCCTGCCAGGAGCCGGTCCGCATCGCCTCTATCTTCGCGTACTCCAGGATCTTTGCGATTTCTTCCGACAGTTCTAGTTTCATGACTGCAAAAATATAAATTTTTTTGCCTAAATTTGTACGTTTATAATGAAGCGAATTTTTCGAGAAGATTTATGGAGAATGAGGAACTGAAAGAAGAGCAGGTACACGGCTACATTGAACCGGTCGAAATCGACCAGGAGATGCGTTCGGCATACATCGATTATTCGATGTCCGTCATCGTCTCCCGCGCCCTCCCGGATGTCCGGGACGGCCTGAAACCGGTCCAGCGCCGCGTGCTCTTCGGTATGGACGGCCTCGGCATCGGCTTCGGCGGCCAGACGAAAAAGTCTGCCCGCATCGTCGGCGAGGTCCTCGGCAAATTCCACCCGCACGGCGACTCCAGCGTCTACGACGCGATGGCCCGCCTGGCGCAGCCTTGGAATCAGCGCTACCCCCTCATCTTCGGCCAGGGCAACTTCGGTTCGATGGACGGAGATCCGGTGGCGGCGATGCGTTATACGGAAGCGAAGCTCGAGAAGATCACCGAAGACGTCCTTGCCGACCTGGACAAGGATACCGTGGACTTCCAGCTGAACTTCGACGACACGATCCTCGAGCCGACGGTCCTGCCGACCAAGGCTCCGCTGCTGATGCTGAACGGATCGTCCGGCATCGCGGTCGGTATGGCGACGAATATGGCCCCCCACAACCTCGGGGAGTGCTGTGACGCCATCTGTGCGTACATCGACGATCCTCAGATCACGACCGAAGGCCTGATGCAGTACATCAAGGGCCCGGACTTCCCGACCGGCGGCATCATCATGGGCCGCCAGGGCATCGTCGATGCCTACGAGACCGGCCGCGGCAAGGTTGTCGTCCGTGCGAAGACCGAGATCGAAGTCGGCGAGAACGGCCGCGAGACCATCGTCGTGACCGAGATCCCGTATATGGTCAACAAGAAGGACATGATCGAGCGCATCGGCCAGATGGTCGAGGACAAGCGCATCGACGGGATCTCCTATATCAATGACGAGACCTCGCGCGAGGGCGTCCGCGTGGTGTTCCGCCTCAAGAACGGTGCGAACTCCAACGTCGTCCTCAACACGCTCTTCAAGTATACCGCCCTCCAGAGCAGTTTCGCGATCAACAACGTCGCCCTCGTCAAGGGCCGTCCGCAGACGCTTTCCCTGAAGGACCTGATCCGCAACTTCGTCGAGTTCCGCCACGAGGTCGTCGTCCGCCGGACCCGCTTCGAGCTGGAAAAGGCCCGCAAGCGCGCCCACATCCTCGAAGGCCTCCTCAAGGCCATCGACGTGATCGACGAAATCGTCCAGATCATCAAGACCTCCAAGAGCGTCGACGATGCGAAGACCCGCCTGATGGAGACGTTCGGCTTCACGGACCCGCAGGCCTCCGCCATCATCGAGATGCGCCTCCGCCAGCTGACCGGCCTCGAGAAGACCAAGCTCCAGGCGGAATACGACGAGCTCGCCCGCTTCATCGCCTTCTGCGAGAAAGTCCTCGGCAGCGAGGAAGAGCAGCTTGCCATCGTCAAGCAGGAGACCCGGGAGCTGAAGGCCAAGTACGGCGACCCGCGCCGCACGGAGATCGTCCTCTCCGCCGACGACTTCAACCCGGAGGACTTCTATCCCGACGAGGACGTCGTGATCACGATTTCCCACCTCGGCTACATCAAGCGCACCCCGCTGACCGAGTACCGCACCCAGAACCGCGGCGGCGTCGGCGTCAAGGGCAGCGCGACCCGCGACGAGGACTTCATCGAGCACATCTACGTCGCCAACATGCACAGCACGATGCTCTTCTTCACCCAGAAGGGCCTCTGCTACCGCATGAAGGTCTATGAGCTTCCGGAAGGCAACCGCACCTCCAAGGGCCGCGCCGTCCAGAACCTGATGCCGATCGACCCCGACGACAGGATCAAGACCTACCTCAACGCGAAATCCATCGAGGATCCGGACTACACGTCCAACAACTTCGTCGTCCTGGTGACCCGCAACGGCGTTATCAAGAAGACGACCCTCTCGGAATACTCCAACAAGCGCAGCCGCAACAAGGGCATCATCGCCGTGACCGTCAAGGACGGCGACGAGCTCCTCGACGCGCTCCTGACGAACGGCTGCCACGAGATCATGATCGCCGCGCGCGGCGGGCGCTGCGTCCGCTTCAACGAGGCGGATGCCCGGGCCCTCGGCCGCAGCGCCTCCGGCGTCCGCGGCATTTCCCTCGCGGAGGGCGACGAGGTCATCGGCGCCATCTCCTATGATCCGCAGGCGCCTGACGCAAAGGAACATACGGTCCTCGTCGTCAGCGAATGCGGCTTCGGCAAGCGTACCGCCCCCGAGGAGTACCGGCTGACCAGCCGCGGCGCCCACGGCGTCAAGACGATCAACATCACGGAGAAGACTGGCACGCTCGTTGCTATCAAGAGCGTCAAAGAGGAAAACGACCTGATGATTATCAACCAGTCCGGAATCACGATCCGTATGAAAGTGACCGACATCAGGGAGGCCGGAAGGGCCACGCAGGGAGTGAAACTCATCAACCTCCGGGAAGGAGACGTGATTGCGGCGGTATCCGTCGTGGCCGGCGCCGGGGAGGAAGAAGAAACAATTACTAACAACTATAACAATTAACATTATGAAAAAGATTCTGATGACTTTGGCACTCGTTGCCTCGATTTCGTTCGCATACGCCCAGCCGGGTGGTGGAATGGGTGGCCCTGGCGGCGGTCCCCGCGGTATGGGTGGCCCCGGCGGCCCCGGCGGTGGTGCCTCCCGCGCCCTTGAGGCCAAGAAGGCGGCTGTCACCGCTGCGGAAGCTGCTGCAGCCAAGAAGGCCAATGTGGCCAATCTGATCAAACTCGGCGCTGCCTACGTGGCTGCCTATGACGCTCCCGCGGGCAACGCGTGGATCGGCGCAGGCCGTCCGGAGCTCTCCGTCGTGATGGGCAACGCCCGTCCGCGTTCGACCGAGCAGGTCGAAATCCAGGGCGTCCAGCTGACCAAGGAAGACTACGGTACCCACAACTTCTATTTCGACGGCGACAGGCTCGCAATCATCGAAGTGACCCAGCCGGTCGTTCCGGACGCCCTCGCCAAGGCGGTTGACGCTTACAAGAAGGCGGCGGCCCTCGACACCAAGGGCAGCAAGAAGAAGGACCTCGACAAGGCGTTCAACAGCATTTCCGACAAACTCTCCGACGAGGCGTTCAACCTCTACAACCTCGGTAAGGGCTCGGAGGCCAGCAAGCTCTTCGAGCAGTCCGCGGACGTTTCCGCGCTCGGCGGCCAGCTGGATACCTCGGCTTACTACAATGCCGGTTTCGTGGCCCACAGCGCAGGCGACCTGCCGCGCGCCCAGCAGATGTTCGAGAAGTGCCTGAGCTACAACTTCTTCGGTGAAGGCGGCGAGGTTTATGCCAAGCTGGCCAACATCGCCGAGAAGTCCGATCCGGCCAAGGCGAAGCAGTACCTCGAGGCGGGTTTTGCCAAGTTCCCGGACAGCCAGAGCATCCTGATCGGCCTGATCAACTACTACATTGAAAACAACGAGGACACCGGCAAGCTCTTCGACCTGATCAACCAGGCCAAGGCCAACGAGCCGAACAACGCTTCCCTCTATTATGTGGAAGGCAACATCAACGTCCAGCTCGGCAACGAGGATGCGGCGATCGCCGCCTACCGCAAGTGCTCCGACATCAACCCGAACTACGAGTTCGGTTACGTGGGCGAGGGTGTGTACTGGTACAACAAGGCCGTCGACCTGCAGGACAAGGCCCAGCAGGAGCTGGACGATGCGAAGTATGCCGCGCTCGTCTCCGAGTTCGAGGCCGCCCTCAAGAACTGCATCGCGCCGTTCGAGAAGGCTTTCGAAGTGACCAAGGACGATAACGTGAAAGTCAGCGTCGCCGAGTACCTGAAGAACGCCAACTATCGTTTCCGTGATGAGGATCCGAAGTACATGGACGCGTACAACAAGTACGACGCAATTGTCCGCGGCGAATAAAAGCCGTTGAAAATCAAGGCAAAGGCCTTCACCGGGTTTCCCGGTCGAAGGCCTTTACTATTTTGGTGACGAGGGGATGGCGGACGATGTCGTCCGAGGTGAAGGTGACGGTCCTGACGCCCTTGATGTCCCGGAGGAGGGAGATGCCCTTGAGCAGGCCCGAGTCTTCCCGGTGGGGGAGGTCGATCTGGGTTGCGTCGCCGGTCACGATGAACTTGGCGTCGCAGCCCATGCGGGTCAGGAACATTTTCAGCTGGCCGAGGTTGGTGTTCTGGGCTTCGTCGAGGATGACGCAGGCGCGGTCCAGCGTGCGGCCGCGCATGTAGGCGAGCGGGGCGATCTGGATGATGCCGTCGGTGATGAACTCCTGCAGCCGGCGGGGCGGAATCATGTCGCCGAGCGCGTCGTAGAGCGGCTGGAGGTAGGGGTCGAGCTTGTCTTTCAGGTCGCCGGGGAGGAAGCCGAGGCGTTCGCCGGCTTCGACGGCGGGGCGCGTCAGGATGATGCGCTTGATTTCGCGGTTCTTCAGGGCGCGGACCGCGAGGGCGATGGCGATGTAGGTCTTGCCGGTGCCGGCGGGGCCGACGGCGAAGATGAGGTCGTTCTCGAAGTAGGCGCGGACCATCTCCTGCTGGGTCTTGCCGCGCGCGCGGATCGGCCGGCCTTCGGTCGAGTGGATGATGATCGAGTCGGCGTTGACGCGGAAGCGGTCGGGGGAGGACTCGGCGTCGAAGATGTCCTCCACGTCATAGACCGTGAGGTTCATCTTGTGGTGGCGGCGTTCGACGAGTTCCGCCAGTTTGACTTCGAACGACTCGATGTCCCCGGCCGTTCCGTCCAGGATGATGTCCGTGCCCCGGGCGACGACTTTCAGCTCCGGAAAATAGGAGCAGAATTCTTCCAGGATCTTGTTGCCGGCCCCGTAGATTTCGATGGGGTCCGTGGCGTCGAGATGGATGGTTTTCTTCATTTCAGCACAAAGATAGGGTTTTTTTGTCACGGATAATTCATTAAATTTGCGAGTTATGGCAAATGTGACAAAAAAGGGGCTGGGCGGCCTGTCCGTCAGCGTTTTGATTCTGGGCGCCCTCGCGCTCGGGGGATGTGATTTCGTCCGCCGGGTGGCCGGGCGGCCGACGGGCGAGGAAATCGCGCAGAAGCGCGAGCTGATCCGCGCGAAGGAACAGGCGGCTGCGGCGGCGCAGGAAGTGGCACAGGCTGCGCAGGCGGTGCCGGAAGCGCCGCAGGCGCCCCGGCCGGACGCTGCCTCGTTCGCGGCGCTCCGCGCGGCCGGCTGCCTCGCGAATTCGGTCTCCGCGCTCGGGCTGAAACTGCCCGTCGCGCTGTCCCGCAACTACTATATTATTACCGGTTCGTTCGCGGAGCGGGAGAATGCCGAGGCTCTGGCAGCAAAATTGCTTTCCCAGGGATTCGAATCCGAGCTGATTCCTTTCTCGGCCCGCCGCACCGCGGTCGGGGCGTGTCCCTCCGACGGAGTTGAGGAGATTGTTTCCGCGTACCGGAAACTGCTCTCCGAGGGGGGAGTTCCGAAGGATTCCTGGATTCTCGTCAATTACTAGCGTATGAAAAGAATCCTCCGCCTCTGCCTTCTGATGCTGCTCTGCAATGCAGGCATCGCCGGCGCCCAGTACCGCGCCGCTTACTCGACCCTTTCCGACAGCGAGACCGTCGCCGCGATGCGGCGCCACGTCGGCTTCTTCGCCGCGCGTTCGCTGGAGGGACGCGGGGCCGGGAGCGAAGGGGAGAAGGAGGCGGCCGTGTATCTCGGCGAGGCGTTCGGGAAATACGGCATCGACCTGGTATCGCCCGCGGAGGGTGAACTGTTCGGGCTCCGGCAGGAGAGCGGGGATACCCTGACTTCCCGGAATGTCGTCGGGTTCATCCCGGGCTATGACAGGGAACTGAAGAACCATTATATCGTGATCGGAGCCCGGCTGGACAACCTGGCGCCGGGAACAATCACCGTCGACGGCGTCGTCCGCGACCGGATTTATCCCGGCGCGAACGGCAACGCCTCCGGCCTGGCGATGCTCCTGGAACTGGGGCGGATGCTCCGGACCAATTTCCGGCTGCTGCGCCGCTCCGTGCTGCTCGTCGGCTTCGGCAGTTCTTCGCAGAACTACGCCGGCGCCTGGTATTTCCTGAACCGGTCCTTCTCCGACACCGCCAACATCGACGCGATGATCAACCTCGACATGCTGGGGACCGGTGCGTCGGGATTCTATGCGTATACTTCCTCGAACCCGGACATGAACGCAATTGCGACCGCACTGGCGGGGACCCTGCAGCCGGTCCTTCCGGAACTGACGTCCGAGGAGCCGTACCCGTCCGACCACCGCGCCTTCTACGCGGCCGGCATCCCGTCGGTCTACTTTACGAGCGGCCGCTATCCGGAGCACAATTCCGAGCGGGATACGGAAGGCATCCTGCAGTACGAAGCGATGGAGCGCGAGCTCGAATACATTTATAATTACGCCGTATCGCTTGTGAACGGCCCGAAGCCGATCTTCAATGCGGCGGACGAGCTGAAGAAGCGGGGCCCGGAAAGCGACAACGTCGTACCGTATTACGACTGCGACCGCCGGCCGACCTTCCTGGGCAGCGCAGACCCGAAGGTCTTCCTGGAAAAATGGGTGTACAAGTATCTGCGCTATCCGGAGGAAGCCGTGCGCCAGGGCATCCAGGGCCGCGTGCTCGTCGATTTCATCATCAACGAGCGCGGCAAGGTGACCGGGGCGAAGGTGCTCCGCGGCGTGGATCCGCTGCTGGACGAAGAGGCGCTGCGCGTCATCAACGCATCCCCCGACTGGCGGCCGGGTACGGTGCTGGGAAAGAAAGTGAAGGCCGAGATTTCGATGTACGTCGAATTCCGGCTCGAGAAAAAATAGCAAAATGGAGTACGATTTCAAGTCAATCGAGCAGAAATGGCAGTCCTGGTGGGCTGAGAACAAGACGTTCCGGGCGGTCGAAGACCCGTCCCGGAAGAAGTTTTACGTGTTGGACATGTTCCCGTATCCTTCGGGCGCGGGACTCCACGTCGGGCATCCGCTGGGCTACATCGCCAGCGACATCTTCTCCCGCTACAAGCGGCTGAAGGGCTTCAACGTGCTCCATCCGATGGGCTACGATTCCTTCGGCCTCCCCGCGGAGCAGTACGCCATCCAGACGGGCCAGCACCCGGAAGTGACGACGAACCGCAACATCGCCCGCTACCGCAGCCAGCTCGACCGCATCGGCTTCTCCTATGACTGGGACCGCGAGGTCCGCACCTGCGACCCGGGCTATTACAAGTGGACGCAGTGGGCGTTCCTGGAGATGTTCGACAGCTGGTATGACCCGGAAAAGGACCAGGCCCGCCCGATCGGCGAACTCATCGCCCGTCTGGAGACGACCGGCTACGCGGACATCACCGCGGAGCGCTGGAACGCCGCGACCCCCAAGGAGCAGTCGGACATCCTGATGCGCTGGCGCATCGCCTACCAGGGCGAGACTGCTGTGAACTGGTGCCCGCAGCTCGGGACCGTGCTGGCGAACGACGAGGTCAAGGACGGCCTCTCCGTGCGCGGCGGCTTCCCGGTGGAGCAGAAGAAGATGACCCAGTGGCAGCTGCGGGTTTCCGCCTACGCGGAGCGGCTGCTTTCCGGGCTGGACCGGCTCGACTGGACGGATTCCCTGAAGGAGATGCAGCGCAACTGGATCGGCAAGTCCGAAGGCACGGAGCTGACTTTCCGCTGCGGGGAGCAGCAGCTGCCGGTCGTGGTCTTCACGACCCGCGTGGATACCATCTACGGCGTGACCTTCATGGTCCTGGCGCCGGAGAGCGCGCTGGTCGATGAACTGACGGTCCCTTCGCAGCGCGCCGCAGTCGACGAATACCTCGCCTATGTCAAGAAGAAGACCGAGCGCGAGCGCATCGCCGAGACGAAGACGGCGACGGGCGTTTTCACGGGCTCCTACGGCATCAATCCGGTGACCGGGGACAAGATTCCCATCTGGATTTCCGAATATGTCCTCGCCGGCTACGGCACGGGCGCCATCATGGCCGTCCCGGCCCACGACAGCCGCGACTATGTCTTCGCGAAGAAATTCGGCCTTCCGATCGTTCCGATCATCGAGGGCTGCGACGTCAGCGAAGAGAGTTTCGACGCGAAGGAAGGGAAGATGTGCAATTCCGGATTCCTCGACGGGATGGAGGTCAAGCAGGCCATCGAGGCCGCCAAGGATTATGTCGAGGCGAAGGGCCTCGGCCGCCGCAAGACGAATTACCGCCTCCGCGACGCGATTTTCTCGCGCCAGCGCTACTGGGGCGAGCCCTTCCCGATCTATTTCAAGGATGGGATCCCGACGCCGCTCCCGCTCGACAAGCTCCCGCTGACCCTGCCGGAGATTTCCGAGTTCAAGCCGGCCGAGAACGGCGAACCGCCGCTCGCCCGGGCGAAGGACTGGACCTACGAAGGCTGGCCGCTGGAAAAGAGCACGATGCCGGGCTTCGCCGGCTCCAGCGCCTACTATCTGCGCTATATGGATCCGCGGAACGACAGCGCCCTCGTCAGCCCCGAGGCGGACGCGTACTGGCGGGACGTGGACCTCTACATCGGCGGTACGGAGCACGCGACCGGCCACCTCATCTATTCCCGTTTCTGGAACAAGTTCCTCTACGACCGCGGCTATGTCTGCACGGACGAGCCGTTCCGCAAGCTGATCAACCAGGGCATGATCCAGGGCCGCTCCAGCTTCGTCTACCGCGTCGTCGGGACGAACACCTTCGTCTCCGCCGGCCTGAAGGACGGCTATGAGACGACGGAGATCCACGTCGACATCAGCCTCGTGTATAACGACCGGCTCGACCTGGAAGGCTTCCGGGCCTGGCGGCCGGAGTTCGCCGACGCGGACTTCATCCTCGAGAACGGGGAGTACATCTGCGGCTGGGCGGTCGAGAAGATGAGCAAGAGCATGTTCAACGTCGTCAATCCGGACGACATCTGCGATACCTACGGCGCCGATACGCTCCGCCTCTACGAAATGTTCCTCGGCCCGCTGGAGCAGAGCAAGCCCTGGGATACCAAGGGCATCGACGGCGTCCACCGCTTCCTGAAGCGTTTCTGGCGGTTCTTCTACGACGGCGACCGCTGCCTGCTCTCCGACGAGGCGCCGACGCGCGAGGAACTGAAGGCTCTCCACAAGCTGATCGGCAAGGAGCAGGAGGACATCGAAGCCTTCTCCTTCAACACGACCGTCAGCGCCTTCATGATCGCCGCGAACGAGCTCAGCGCCCTGAAATGCAACAAGCGCGCAATCCTCGAGCCGATGGTCATCCTCCTCAGCCCCTTCGCCCCCCATATCAGCGAGGAGCTCTGGCACCGCCTCGGCCACGAGGGGAGCGTCGCGGATGCGGCCTTCCCGGAGTACGTGGAGAGCTACACGCTCGAGGACAGCTGCACCTACGCCGTCTCCTTCAACGGCAAGACCCGTTTCACCGTGGAACTGCCGAAGAGCCTGGACAAGGACGGCGTCGAGGCGGCCGTCCGCGCGATGGAGCAGACCGGAAAGTATGTCGGCGCCCAGACCATCGTCAAGGTCATCGTCGTGCCCGGAAAGATTGTCAACATCGTCCTGAAGTAGTCTATGAAGGAAAAGACCAGAATCATTCTCTACCGCGTCTGGGAGTACCTGGCGATGACGGCGGGCTGCCTGCTCTTCTGCCTGGCGTGGGAGTGTTTCATCATTCCGAACAACTTCACCAGCGGCGGCCTGACCGGTCTCTGTACCATCATCCAGTACGCGACGGACGGGGCCGTCCCGGTCGCGTACTCGTACGGTATCATCAACGTTTTCCTGCTCGTCGTCGCCCTGATTGTCTTCGGTGCCCGTTTCGGCATCAAGACGCTCTACTGCATCGCGCTGACGACCCTCCTCTTCGAGGTGCTGCCGCAGTTCGATTTCCTCCATTCCGTCGAGGGCAATTTCCTCTACATCCCGGAGAAACTGGTCCTGCCGGTCGTCGGCGGCCTGATGGAAGGCGTCGGCCTGGCGATCATCTTCATCTACGGCGGGAGCACCGGCGGCAGCGACATCATCGCCTTCGTCGTGAACAAGTACTGGCCGGTGTCCATCGGACGGATGTACATCTATATGGATATGGTCATCATCGCCGCGCTGCTCCTGCTCCCGGGCAAGGTCTTCGCGGACGTCATCTACGGCTTCATCATGATGATCGTCAGCGCGACGACGCTGGACGCCGTGATGCTGGGCCGCCAGTCCACGGTCCAGCTCCTGATCTTCTCCGACAAGTACCAGGAGATCGCGGACTACATCAACAAACGGATGGACCGCGGCGTGACCGCGCTCCAGGCGACGGGCTGGTTCACGAAGCAGGACAAGCAGGTCCTGCTCGTCCTCCTGCGCAAGCGCGAGCTGCCCGAGATATCAAAAGTCATCAAATCCTTGGATCACAAGGCCTTCATGTCCGTAACCAGCGCCAAGGGCGTCTATGGGGAAGGCTTTGAGGAGATCAAGGTGGGAATCAACCGCAAATCCAAAGAGAAAAAAGATGCCGCTTAGTAAGAAAGCCGTGTTCGCGACGGCCAAGGAATACCTGCTCATTACGCTGGGTATCGCGATGTATGTCCTCGGCTGGACGATCTTCCTCGTCCCGAACAACCTCGTCGGCGGCGGGGTCACGGGTATCGCCTCCATCCTCCAGTATGCCACCGGCGGCGCGATCCGGATGGGTTACACCTATTTCGCCGTCAACGCGATCCTCCTCGTCATCGCGCTCTTCACCCTCGGCCGGAGTTTCGGCGTCAAGTCCGTCTATGCCATCATCCTCGCCTCCGTCGGACTCAACGTCCTCCAGAGTGCGATTCCCGCGGACATCGTCCAGACCCTCGCCCTCGAGAACGGCAAGCTGATGAGCACCATCATGGGCGGCATCATGGCCGGCGTCGGCATCGGAATGACGATTTCCCAGGGGGGGAGCACCGGCGGAACGGACATCATCGCGCTGGTGGTCAACAAGTACCGCAATGTCTCCCCGGGACGGATGATCCTCTGGATTGACGTGTTCATCATCCTGTCCTCCCTGCTCGTGCCTTCCTACACGGCCGAAGGGGCGTTGCTTCCGTTCACGGAGAAGATCACGACCGTGGTTTACGGCCTGATCCTCATCACCATCTGCAGCACCGTGCTCGACCTGTACCTCTCCGGCTCGCGGCAGTCCGTCCAGGTCTTCATCAATTCGAAGCACTATTCCGAAATCGCCGACCGGATTGTCGGCGACCTCCACCGCGGCGTGACCATCATCGACGGCCACGGCTGGTATACCAAGCAGCCGACCCGCATCGTGATGGTCGTCACCCGGAAGACCGACCTGAACCTGCTGCTGCGGATCGTCAAGGGCATTGACCCGGATGCGTTCCTGTCGGTCGCTTCCGTGACGGGGGTCTACGGGCGCGGTTTCGACCCGATCAAGCTCAGCGCGAAGAAAGTCTCCGATTAAAAAAATACGAGTTCAAGTTTGGACCACTGCTCTTACCACCCGGGAGTAGTGGCCAATTTTTATTTTAGGGCCAGAATCGTATCAATGGTCCTGTGCAATGAAAAAAGAATATGAATTCCTTTGTCTGACCGCCACCCTGCTGCTGGCGGCCGCGGTTGTGTTTATCCGGAAACTGGCGTTGACGGAAGGTCTGCCGCTGTCCCTGTATCTCGGGTGCGCGCTGCTGCTGATGGCTCCGCTCCCCGGGGAGGACGGTGCCTGGCTGCGCCGGCGGATGTATGTTTTTGCCGGGGTGGGCCTCGCCCTGGGCGTGCTGGCGCCGGCCTGGCTGGGCGCGCTGATTTCGGTTGCGCTGGGCGTGGACCTGTGCGTGCGCCTGCGGCAGAAAACGCGCCGGGTGCGGCGGCTCTTCCGCAGCGATGAGGTATGGAATACGGTGCTGGATCTCTCCAACGGCCTGTATGCGCTCTGGCTGGTGGCGGTGTCGACGGTCCGGGTGCGCTCCTGGGCGATGGCTGCGGCCGTGGGGTCGCTGCAGCTGGGCGTCGCGGTGCTGGCCTTCCGGCTGCGGACGAAAGACCGGACGGTGCTGATGAATGAACGGCAGGTCAAGGTGATGCGCACGATCGCGCGGGCGAACCTGCGGGACCCGCAGGAGTTCGACGGGACGGTGGAGAACCGGAAAATGGCGGCCCTGTACAAGCGGGCGGTGGAGCACATGGAGGAACGGAAGCCGTTCCTGGACGAGTCGTTCGGGCTGGAGGAGTTCGCCAAAAAGCTGTTTACCAACAAGGTATACCTGTCGCGAACCATCAATGCCCTTTCCGGCAGGAATTTCCGCCAGTTCGTCAACTATTACCGGATCCGGTACTCGACCGAGCTGGCGCGCAAGGATCCGCGGCTCAAGGTCGAGGAGCTGGCGATGATGTCGGGCTTCCACACGGTCGTGTCCTACAACATGGCGTTCCGGCTGTTCATGAACGAGACGCCGAGCGAGTGGCTGCACCGCTACCGGACCTCGCTGCGCAACTAATCCGCTTTCGACAGGGGTAAATGCTGGATTTTTATCAAAATCCTTGCATCATTTTCTAAAAATACATAAATTTGAACGGATTATGCGTTCGAGTTTATTTTTAGCGGCTTTACCCCTGGCCTTCTGCCTGGCAGCGGGGACGGCGCGGCTGAGTGCCGCGACGCCGCCTCCCGATGAAGTTTCTTTCCGGTACCGGATCGGAAAGGTTGATGTGGATCCGCGTCTGAACCCGAACGGTGAGAACCTCTCCAAACTGGAGCGTATCCTTGGCGGACCGCAGGCTTCCTCGATCCAGCGGATCGACCTGCGGGCGTCCTCCTCTCCCGACGGTCCGTTCTACCTGAATGAGCGCTATGCGCGCGAACGTGCGGAAAGCCTTATCAAGTCTCTCTCCGAGCGCTTCCCTTCCATCCCGGCTTCGGTATGGCGGGTGGAAGAGGTTCCGGAGGACTGGGACGGCGTCGCGGATTACCTGCGCCGTTCGACGGAGGCCTATAAGAATGAGGCGGCGCAGATAGTCCGTTCGAATGCTCCGAACCGCAAGGAACTCCTCCAGGACCTGTATGCCGGAGAGGCCTGGGATGACCTATATAAATATGCGTTCCCCTGGCTGAGAGCTGTCAAGCTGCGCATCGTCTATTCCGAAGCCGGGACCCCGGAGCCGGTTACGCCTCCTTCGGCCGGCCGGATTGTCTCCTTGAGTGCTTCGCCGCTCTTCTTCGAGCGGTCTTCGGCGGTGTTCCAACCCGGTTTCTCCGGAAACGCCGGCCAGATTGCTTTTATTCGGCAGCGGATTGCCGACGGCGCCGATTCGCTGGCCATCGTGAGCTATGCGTCGCCGGAAGGAACGATTGCCGTGAACCAATCCCTCTCGGAGCGGCGAGCGGCCGCCGTGCGTGATTATCTCTCCCGTCAGACGGGTATCCCTGCGGGCAATATATCCGTCCGAACGGTCGGCGAGGACTGGGACGGCTTCTACAAAGCTGTTTACAACACGTTCCAGGGAACGAATCGCGATGAGGTTCTCCGGATTCTCGGTAATACCGCGATGGGCCCCGATGCGAAGGAGAATGCCATCAAGCGCCTGGATGGCGGCCGCACGTGGCAGTCTCTGATCCAGAACCAGATGGCTGACCTGCGCCGTACCGAGGTCCAGTGCCTGAAGGCGGCTCCGAAGCCGGAGAAAACCGTTGTAGAGCAGCCTGTAGAGCCTGTCGTACCTGTAGAAGAAGCGGCTGAAGAAGTCGCTGCGGAAGAAGCGGTTGAGGAGGCGGTCGAGGCCGTGGTTGCCGAAGAAGTGATTGAGGAAGTAGTTGAAGAAGAGGCCGTTACGGAGGTTATTGAAGAGGCCGCTGAAGAAGCCGTTGAGGAAGTTGCTGAGGAAGAGGCGGTTGAGGAGGTTATCGAAGAGGCTGCTGAAGAAGCGGCCGAGGAAGTCGCTGAAGAAGAGATAGTTGAGGAGGCTGCCGAGGAGGTGCAGGAAGAGGTCGTGGAAGAGGCTGTCGAAGAAGCGCAGGAAGAGGCGCAAGAAGAGGCGCAAGAAGAGGTTGCCGAGGAGGTGCAGGAAGAAGCCGTTGAGGTGGCTGAAATCGAACAGGAAGAGGCAATAGAGGAGGCTCCAGTGGTTGTTCCTCCGGCAGAGCCGGCCTACAGCACCGTAACGCGTTACAAACCGGTGGCCGGTGTTACCACCAACCTGGTATATGATGCGCTGACCGCGTTCAACGTGGGCCTGGAGCTGCCCTTCGGGCGCCATTGGTCCGTGACTGCCGATGCCTTCTATAACAACATGCCGCGCAGCGAAAACAGGCTGACCAAGCTCCTTATGGGCGACCTGGGCGTCAATTATTACCTGAATTCCGAAGGCCCGGCCATGAAGGGCTGGTTCGCCCTGGCGGACATCGGCGGCGGCGTGTATAATCTGGTTACGAAGAAGCGCGGTTTTGACGGTAAGATCTATGCCGTCACGTTCGGTGCGGGCTATGCCTTCCAGCTCGGTCCTGAATTCTCGCCCTGGCGCCTGAAGCTGGGCGTCGGATTCGGCCCGGTTTCCACCCCGTACAATTACTCGGAGCGCAATGCTGCCGGTAACCTCGTCGACAAGGGCTCTGACAGCTTTACCTGGGGCCTGCCTGTGAATCTGCAGGCCAAGGTCGTCTACCTGTTCCAGCACAAAGTGACGGAGCGGGTCTCTCGCTAAGAATCACAGCTATTTTTAGGATTTGAAACATATAGGAATTGAAACATATCGCGGTTTCAAGCGGTTAATCGTCGGTTTTCTGGTGCTTGTCCCACTGTCGCTTATTGCGCAAACCGGACTTGAAAACGACTATTTGACGCTGGATCCGGAAGCGGTCACGGGCCTGGATTTCGGGAGCGTCACCGCCGTTGCACAGTGTCCTTCCGACGAGTCTGTCTGGATTGGAACGGCAGGTAACGGTATCCTTCGGATCGGTCGCAACGGCCGCCGGATTCACTATTCTGCCGCCGGAAAAACCCTCTTGTCGGACAGCATCCGCGCGATGTGTTTCGTCTCCCCGACGCGGCTGTATATCCTGTATAAGAACGGTGAATTGACGGTCTATTCCTCGACCGAAGGCTTCGCCCGTAAAAGCGTCATCGATGCCGGAATCAGTCACATTCTTCCCGGGCTGAAAGAAGGGCAGCTCTATCTCTCTTCCGATACCGGGAAAGTATACATGTTGGAAGACGGTGCGGATGCCCGGCTGCTCCAGGATTTTCAGGAGCCGCTGTCGGCTCTCCTTCTTGGTGGGGACGGAAGCTTGTATGCCGCCGGGGATCGCAGCCGTTCTGTTCAGGCGCTGCGTTCCGGGGTCCTTTCCCGTGTCGCTTCCCCGCTTCCCGAACGCGCGCACTGCCTGGCCGTCTTTGAGGACGGAATGCTCTGGGCGGGGACGGGGCAGGGACTGTACCGGTGGGATGGGGGTGCATGGAATCGCTTCGCCAATCGGGAGAGCCGCGGGGTCCATGGGCTCGTTCCTGTCGGTTCCGGCGAGGGGAGAAAACTTTATCTGGCCACGTCCCGCGGCATCGAACTGCTGGATGTATCAAATCCTAGTGTATCAAATTCTAATCTATTCTTCCCGGACGAATCGTTCCTCTGTGCCGTCCAATCTGTGTCTGATGATGCTGTAGTGTACTTTGGCGCTGTTCGTGGCATCGCTGCCATCGGCCCTGCAACTCCCTCTGAGCTGCTTTCCTGGGCGGCTGATGCCCCGGATGAACCGAAGGGGCGTTCTTCCGGGCGTCTTGTCTGGCGGATTGTTTTCCTGCTCTTTGCAGCTGCCGCCGGGTTTTTCCTCGGACGTCTCCTGTCTCCCCGGAAGAAAGATTTGAGTCAGGTTCCGGCCAAGCCGGAAGAACCGGCCCGCCCGGTTGCTCCTGTTTCTGCTCCGGCGGCCAAGTATACTTCGCAGGTCGACGACGGTTCCGCCGCTGCTGCTTCGACTGCTCCTCCGTCCCGCGAGGAAGTCTTCGAGGCGATCGAGCGTGTCCGTCGCGGCGAGGTTCCCGAGTTTACCCAGCGGGTCTGGCAGATGATCGAGGATTCTTATACGGATCCGGATTTTTCGGTCGCCTCGGTTGCGTCGCGTCTTCTTCTGACGCGTGTCCACCTGAACCGGAAACTGCAGCAGGAAATCGGGATTTCTCCCTCGGCGCTGATCAAGGCCAGGCGGATGATTGCTGCGCGGGAGCTGATGATGCGGGGGGGATTGACGCTGCCTCAAATTGCCGAAAAAACCGGATTCTCTTCGGCCGCCTACCTGTCGGCTTCGTTCAAAGATTATTTCGGCCAGTCTCCCTCCAAGCTTTCTTAATGCTGCTCTGCGGTATTTTTGTTACGAAATCTAATGTTTCATTTTCTAATGCACCTGCATCACGCATCCGGATGCTCGCTGCCGCTTGTTTCTGCTTCCAGCAGGGGAGCGACGCCTTTCCAGGAGTCCGGAATCGGGGCGGTGATGTCGAGGGATGTCTTGCGGACCGGGTGGACAAAAGAGATGGCGTGGGCCTGGAGGCTGATGCCGCCGTCCGGATTCGAACGGGGTGCGCCGTATTTCAGGTCGCCCTTGACGGGGCAGCCGATGTGGGCGAGCTGGCAGCGAATCTGGTGGTGCCGTCCGGTCAGTAGACGGACGGAGAGCAGATGGTACCGTTCCGTACTTCCGAGGTAGCGGTATTCGAGGCGCGCGAGCTTCGCTTCTCCGGATGGCTTCCGGACGATGTAGGCTTTGTTCTGCGCCTCGTTGCGGGTCATCCAGTTTTCGAGGAGGGCCTGCGGTTCCTGCGGCTTTCCGCAGCAGAGGGCGAGATAGGTCTTGTGGATCGCGCCCGTGCGGAACAGTTCTGACAGGCGCTCGAGCGCCTTGCTTGTTTTCGCGAAGAGGCAGATGCCGCAGACCGGGCGGTCCAGGCGGTGGGGAACTCCCATGAAGACTTTTCCTGGTTTTCCGTCGCGTTGCGCGATAAAAGCCTTCAGCGTTTCCGCCAGGCATTCATCCCCGGTCTTGTCTCCCTGTACGATTTCTCCCGCACGTTTGTCCACCGCCAGGATATGGTTGTCCTCATAGAGGATCCGTTCCGCCAGATCCTGAAACTCCTTTTCCGATAATCTCCTGTATTCCATACGACAAAGTTAGCAATAGTTTGCTTGCTGTGACAAGCCGGAATATGACAAATTGGCAGAAAACGGACGGTGGCACAGCTTTCGATACTGTTTCCGGCGTCGAAAAACGATTCGAAAACAATTAAAAAAGTTATCATACACTATGGGAAAGATTATCGGAATTGACCTCGGAACCACGAATTCGTGCGTTTCCGTCATGGAAGGCAACCAGCCTACTGTCATTATCAACGAAGAAGGCACCCGTACGACCCCGTCCGTCGTCGCATTCACCGACGGCGGCGAGCGCAAGGTCGGCAACGCCGCCAAGCGCCAGGCGATCACGAACCCGAAGAACACTGTGTTCTCCATCAAGCGTTTCATGGGCGAGACCTTCGACCAGGTCGGCAAGGAAGTCGAGCGCATGCCGTACCGCGTCGTCCGCGGTGACAACAACACTCCGCGCGTCGACATCAACGGCCGTCTCTACACCCCGCAGGAAATCTCCGCCATCATCCTCCAGAAGATGAAGAAGATCGCCGAAGATTATCTGCGCCAGGACGTCACGGAAGCCGTCATCACGGTTCCTGCATACTTCTCCGACTCGCAGCGCCAGGCGACCAAGGAAGCCGGCAAGATCGCGGGCCTGGACGTCAAGCGTATCATCAACGAGCCTACCGCGGCGGCCCTCGCCTACGGTCTCGACAAGAAGAACAAGAACATGAAGGTCGCGGTCTACGACCTCGGCGGCGACGACTTCGACCCGGTCATCATCGACTGGCTCGCCGGTGAATTCGCCTCCGAGAACGGCGGCATCGACCTGAAGAAGGACCCGAT
>JAFRVZ010000033.1 GCA_017438265.1 Bacteroidales bacterium | reverse complement strand
GTCGCGGATCACGGGACGGTTCGTCGGGATCACGACGACGTCCAGCTTGTAGATGGACCAGAACTCACCCGCCTCCGTTTCCGCGGTACCGGTCATGCCGGAGAGCTTGTGGTACATGCGGAAGTAGTTCTGGAGGGTGATGGTCGCGAAGGTCTGGGTCGCAGCCTCGACCTTGACGTTCTCCTTCGCCTCGACGGCCTGGTGGAGTCCGTCGCTCCAGCGGCGGCCTTCCATGATACGGCCGGTCTGCTCGTCGACGATCTTGATCTTGCCGTCGACGATGATGTAGTCGACGTCCTTCTCGAACATCGTGTAGGCCTTGAGGAGCTGGATCACGGTATGGATGCGCTCGCTCTTGATCGAGAAGTCCTCCATCAGGGCGTCCTTGCGCTCCTGCTTTTCGGCGAGGCTCAGGCCCATCTGGTCGAGCTCGGCGATCCGGGAGCCGACGTCCGGGATCACGAAGAAATCGGGATTCTGGATGCTCTGGGCGAGGACCTCGTGGCCCTTGTCGGTCATGTCGACGGAGTGCTGCTGCTCGTTGATCACAAAGTAGAGCGGGTCGGTTACGACTGGCATCTCGCGCTCGTTGTCCTGCATGTAGTAGTTCTCGACCTTCTGGAGGAGGACCTTCATGCCGGGCTCGCTGAGGAACTTGATCAGGGGCTGGTATTTCGGGAGGCCCTTGTGGCAGCGGAGGAGGAGTTTGCCGCCTTCGCGCTCGTCGCCGGAGGCGATCAGCTTCTTGGCCTCGTTGAGGGTCTGGTTCACGAGCTGGCGCTGGGCGGAATAGAGGCGCTCTACGTGGGGGCGGAACTCCATGAACTGGGCGTCGTCCTCGGCCTTGGCGACCGGACCGGAGATGATGAGCGGGGTCCGGGCGTCGTCGATGAGGACGGAGTCGACCTCGTCGACGATGGCGAAGTGGTGCTTGCGCTGGACCAGGTCGCTCTCGTTCACGGCCATGTTGTCGCGCAGGTAGTCGAAACCGAACTCATTGTTGGTACCGAAGGTGATGTCGCAGTTATAGGCACGCTTGCGGGCTTCGCTGTTGGGCTCGTGCTTGTCGATGCAGTCGACGCTGAGGCCATGGAACATATAGAGCGGGCCCATCCACTCGGAGTCTCGTTTCGACAGGTAGTCGTTGACGGTCACGACGTGGACGCCCTTGCCGGCGAGCGCGTTCAGGAAGACCGGGAGCGTCGCGACGAGGGTCTTGCCTTCGCCGGTCGCCATTTCGGCGATCTTGCCCTGGTGGAGGACGACGCCGCCGATGAGCTGGACGTCGTAATGGACCATGTCCCAGGTCACTTCGTTGCCGCCGGCCATCCAGGAGCGGTGGTAGACGGCGTTGTCGCCGTCGATCGTGACGAAGTCGTGGGCGATGCTGAGGTCGCGGTCGAAGGTCGTCGCCGTGACGGTGACCGTCTCGTTCTGGGCGAAGCGGCGGGCGGTCGACTTCATGATCGCGAAAGCCTCGGGGAGGATTTCGTCGAGGGCTTTCTCGATCGCGGCATCCTCGTCCTTGACGAGCTTCTCGGACTCGTTCGCGAGCTTCTCCTTCTCGGAAACCGGAATATCGTTCTCCATCTCCGCCTTGATCTCGGCGAGCCGGCGCTCGAACGGCGCCTCGGTCTCGACCATCCGGGCACGGAGGGCGGCGCTGCGCTCGCGCAGCCCGTCGTTGGACAATTGATCTATCTCATCGTAGCAAGCCAGGATCTTCGCGAGAACCGGCTTGACCTGTTTCATATCCCTGTCGGCCTTGGAGCCGAACAATTTGCTGAGTACACCTGCAACTGACATTGTGCAACTAGTTTATATCATGCAAATATATCAATAATTTTCTTAATTTTGCGAGAGATGGCAGACACCCTGGTCATAATCGTCACGTACAACGGCCGCCGCTGGATCGAGAAGGCCGTTTCGTCCGTCCGCGCCTCGGAGCGGGACGCCGACATCTTCGTCGTGGACAACGCGTCCACGGACGGAACGCCGGACTGGCTGGAGGAGCAGGGCGTCGAGACGGACCGGATGATGGCCAACCACGGCTTCGGCGCCGCCAACAACATCGGCCTGCGCCGGGCGCTGGAGCGCGGCTACCGCTACGTCTACCTGCTGAACCAGGACGCCTGGCTGCTGCCGGATACCCTCGGCCGCCTCGCCGCCTTCCTGGACGAGCACCCGGAATACGGGCTGGTCAGCCCGATGCAGATGAAGCCGGACCTCGCGAGCCTGGACGACCAGTTCGCCCGCCACTACCCCCATTTCTTCATGGCGGCCCACTGGATGCTCCGGCGCGAATGCATCGAGAAGGTCGGCGGCTTCTCCCCCGCCTTCCCCCACTACGGCGAGGACGTGAATTACCTCGACCGGGCGCGTTTCCACGGCTTCAAGTGCGGCGTCGTCGAAAGCGCACGCGCCGTCCACGACCGCGACCGCCGGCCGCGCCCGAAGGACTACCGGATGCGGCTGAAGCTGATAACTGCGAAGACCCGCATCAGCGATCCTTCCCGGAAAGCATTTCTGCAGGTCTTCTGGCAGCCGCTCGTGCTCCTGACCATGGCGGCGAAGAATTTTTCGTGGACGCTGGTCCGGTCTATTCCGGAACTGGTGCGCTCGTATCCTGAGTTACTTTCGCTAAGACGCGTCTCCCGCGGCGTTGGGCAAGACCGGCCCACATTCTTGTAAGGAATCCCTGCTTCGGCGCCGGGTTGTGCTGCCCGAAATCCAGCATACCGCCGGTCGCGGCGTCCATGTACTCCGGGAAGAGGAAATCCATCGTCATCCCGCTTACATTCATGCAGTAAGGCAGGAATATCTGGTCGCGGTGGGCGTAGCGGAGGAAGAGCTTCCACCAGAGTTTCGCGAGTTTTTTCACCCCGCCGTCGTTATGCCTGCGCAGAATCACGCTGTTCTCGAACAGGCCGGCGTGGTGGGGGAAGAGCTCCTTGCGGAGGAACTTCGCCGCGCGGCGCAGCGGGCCGAGCTTCTCCTTCCCCGCCTCGAAGCTGGCGCAGATCTCCTCATAGGCGCAGTCGCGCAGCGGATGCCGCAGGCCGGACCAGAGGACGCCGGAGGCCTCCTTGGAGAGGATGACCTCGTAAAACTCCTGGGAGGTGATGGTGACGTCACCGTCGAGCCAGACGCTGTAGTCGCAGTCCTTCGGGAGGACCTTGTGGGGGTTCAACTTGGGATAGCGGGACAGGATGGCCGGGTTCGCGTTGTCGTACCCCAGCTCGACCACCGTCCAGGCGCCCATCTTCTCCGTGATCTTCGCGCCCTTGCGCACGAAGCACAGGTACTCGAACCGTTCGTCGAGTACCTGTGGCTGGCGCAGCTCGTCGTAATTGCCGACGATGCAGGTATAGATAACCGTCTTTCCCATTATTTGATGTCGATCAGCTCGAAGCTGTGCGGCTTCAGGACGACCGGGATCCGGCGGTCCCCGACGACCACGAAGGCCGTACAGGCTTCGTCGCGGAAGGATTCCACGATGACCTTGTCGTTGTCATAGACGAAGAGGGAGACCAGCGCGGGACCTTCCAGGCGCGCCTTCAGGTCGCGGCCGAGGGTCTGGCGGATCAGGTTCAGCGCCGGCACCGGATAGTGGTACAGGTCGGAGAAGTCCTCCGGGACGGTCAGCACGTAGAGGTTGCCCTTCGAGTATTTGCCGCGGTGGAGGATCGGCCAGCCGGAGGTGCCCTTCGTGAGCGGGCGGCCGGCGGAGATGATCTCCCAGGAGTCATTCGTATAATACCAGATCTGCGGGATGATGAACTCGCGGTCGGCCTTGCCGTAACGGCCGAAGTCGTCGACGAGCGTGTAGCCTTCCACGCCCATCTCGATGAACTGGGCGAGCTTGTCGGGAATCGCCTCGAGGAGGCCGCTCGTGACCACGACGTCGCCGCCGCGGTGGAGCTGGGCGTCAATCTTCTTCACGAGGTCGGGATCGCCCTTCGCCTGCTCGGTCAACAGGACGACCTGCTGGTCGGTCGGGAATTCGGAGCGCTCGTCCATCGGGAGGCCGATCATGCCGAGGTAGTTCTGGAGGAAGTCGTCACCCTGCGTATGGTAGGCCTTGTAGGAGACGATACCCTTCGGGTTGCCGAGCTGGCCGACGATCGGGTCGATCTTGTCGAACACATAACCGGCCACGCGGGCGAGGGTCGTCGGGGTCACGCCCTTGTACGGCTTCATCATCTCGTCCCAGTCGAAGCTGGTGCCCTGGCCCTGCCAGGGGGTGCGGTAGACGGCGGGGTTGAGGTTCACGCCGATAAGCTGGCGGTAGTCGAAGAGCGCCATCTCGGGAGCCTTGGCGAACATCGTGAGCCAGAGCTGCTCCGCGTAGCGGTCCATACCCATCTGGGAGCCGCCGGAATCGACCCAGCCGCCGCCGTTGTGGCCCGGACGGAGGGACTCGAAGTAGCGGATGATGTTGTAGCTCTCGTAGTTCTGGAGGTGCTGCGCACCGGAGGGGTCACGGGTCTCCGTGCCGGTCCAGACACCGTCGAAGAGGTGCGGACCGTGCTCCAGGTCGAAGCCGAGGCCCTGGAAGTCATCATACCAGTTGGGGTACTTGATGATGACCTTGACGTTCGGGTTGACCTTCTTCGCGGGACCGAGGACGAGGCTCTGGGCGGCCTCCGTCATCTGGTGGAGACGGAAATCGGTCCAGCTCATATCCCCCTTCGCCTCGATGCAGAGGTCGCACTTGCAGTCGACGAAGAAGAAATCGTCGAGGATGAAGAGGTCGAAGTTCTTCGCGGTGTACTCCGCGATTTCCTGGACCTTCCTGCGGTGTTCGGGGTTCGTATAGCAGAAGGTTTCGAAGTTGTTGCGTTCGCTGACGGTGTAGGTGATGCCGCCGCAGACTTCCACGCCCTTCGACTTGAAGAATTTCTTCGCCGCGTCGATCGTCGACTGCGGGACGATCAGCAGGTCGCGGTGGGTCTCCAGGTAGATCCTGTCGACTTTCATCTGGGAGGAGATGGTCTCCCACGTAGACTTGAGCCACTCGGGATCCTTCATCTTCTCGACTTCATAGGCCCGGGTATAGATGGAAACCCGGAAATTCTTGTACTGACCGGCAAACGCCGCCGGAATCAGCAGGACCAGCAGCGCCAAGGTTAGAAAGATTCGTTTCATAACAGTATTTAATTGTGGTTGAGCGGGATACGGGAGTCGGACCCGCCTCCTTGGCTTGGGAAGCCAATGCACTACCGATGTGCTAATCCCGCTTTGGGTTTCACAAATATAGCAATAGTTTTTAGAAAAAACGCGATATCTGTTTATATGAAAAAAAGGGTAATTCATTTTCTGGCCCATAAACATTGGGAACAGGGCCAGAAAATGAATTACCCTTTTTTTCAAGAACAGAATATCACAAATAAAACGATAACTATTCGTTAGATATACATATTTACTATGGCCTCCAGGAGTTCCTGTTTGCCGGAGACGGGGGCGGGTTCGCCCTGGGTCTTCGCGTAGTCGACGACCTGCTCGAGGGTCAGCTTGCCGTCCTCGAAGTCCTTGCCGACGCCGGCGTCATAGGAGGCGTAACGCTCCTTGAGCATCGCCGGGAGCGGAGACTTCTCGAGGATGTCGGCGGCGATGAGGAGGGCGCGGGCCATCGCGTCCATCGCGCTGACGTGGGCGATGATGATGTCCTCGAGGTCCGTGGAGTTGCGGCGGGTCTTGGCGTCGAAGTTCGTGCCGCCGACGAGGCCGCCGGCGCGGATGATGACGAGCATCGCCTGGACGAGTTCGTAGAGGTCGATCGGGAACTGGTCCGTGTCCCAGCCGTTCTGGTAGTCGCCGCGGTTCGCGTCGATCGAACCGAGGAGGCCGGCGTCGGCGGCGCACTGGAGCTCGTGCTCGAAGGTGTGGCCGGCGAGGGTCGCGTGGTTCACTTCGATGTTGACCTTGAAGTCCTTGTCGAGGCCGTTGGCGCGCAGGAAGCCGATGACGGTCTCCGTGTCGGCGTCGTACTGGTGCTTGGTCGGCTCCATCGGCTTGGGCTCGATCAGGAAGGTGCCCTTGAAGCCCTTGGCGCGGGCGTAGTCGCGGGCCATGCGGAGCATCGTGGCCATGTGGGCCTTCTCGCGCTTCATGTCCGTGTTCAGCAGGGACATGTAGCCTTCGCGGCCGCCCCAGAAGACGTAGCACTCGCCGCCGAGCGCGATCGTCGCGTCGATGGCGTTCTTGATCTGGACCATGGCGCGCGCGGCGGCCTTGAAGTCCGGGTTGGTCGAGGCGCCGTTCATGTAGCGCTTGTGGCCGAAGACGTTGGCGGTGCCCCAGAGGAGCTTGATGCCGGTCTCGGCCTGCTTCTGCTTCGCGTAGGCGACGATTTCCTTCAGGTTGGCCTCGTATTCGGCGATGGTCGGCGCCTCCTCGACGAGGTCCACGTCGTGGAAGCAGTAGTAGCCGATACCGGTTTTCTGCATGATCTCGAAGCCGGCGTCCATCTTGTGGCGGGCGCGCTCGAGCGGAGTCTCCCCTTCGTTCCAGGGGAAGGTCTTCGTGCCGGGGCCGAACTGGTCGGAACCTTCGGCGCAGAGGGTGTGCCACCAGGCCATCGCGAACTTGAACCAGTCCTTCATCTTCCGGCCGGCGACGACGCGCTCGGGCTCATAATAATGGAAGGCCAGCGGATTCTTCGAATCCCTGCCTTCGAACGGGATTTTCCCGATCTGGGGGAAATACTCTTTGACTGCCATATCTTGTCGGTTGTTTCAGTGTTATTTCAATTCTTCTTCGAGGCGGGCCTTCCAACCGCCGTACGCGTCCTCGAGCGGCTCCTTCCAGCCGGGCACCGGCTCGACGAGGCCGACGCTGCCGAGCGTCGCGAAGGCGTCGGCGGCGTCGCGGTAGAAGCCGGCGCCGAGCGCGGCCCCGCGGGCGGCGCCGAGCGCACCGTCCGTGTCGAGCAGCTCGATGCGGGCGTCGCAGACGGTCGCCAGCGTGTGGCGGAAGAGCGGGCTCAGGAAGAGATTCGCCATCCCGGCGCGGATCACGTTCGGGCGGAGGCCGATCTCCTTCATGACGTCGATGCCGTAGCGGAAGGAGAAGGCGATGCCTTCCTGGACGGCACGCAGGACGTGGTTGCGGTCGTGGCGGACCAGGTCGAGGCCGACGATGCCGGCGCCGGTGCTGCGGTTCCCGAGCATGCGCTCGGCGCCGTTGCCGAACGGGATGATGCGCAGGCCGTCCGAGCCGACGGGCACCGTCTCCGCCAGGCTGTTCATTTCATTATAGGAGTGCTGCGGGGCCACGTTGCGGTGGACCCAGGAATTCATGATGCCGACGCCGTTGATGCAGAGCAGGACGCCGTAGCGGGGCTGCGCAGCGGTGCTGTTGACGTGGAGGAAAGTATTGACGCGGCTCTCCGTGTCAGCTTTCGGCACATCGGTCACGCCATAGACGACGCCGCTGGTCCCGGCGGTCGCGGCGATTTCGCCCGGCTCGAGGACATTCAGGGAGAAGGCGTTGTTCGGCTGGTCGCCGGCCCGGTACGAGACGGGCGTGCCCGCCGGGATGCCGAGGAGCGACTCGATTTCGCGGGTCGTCGCGAAGGATTTCCCGATCGAGGGGACGGTCTCCGGAATCAGGGCATGGTCGAAGCCGAACCAGTCGGCGACAAAGTCCGCCCGGCAGCCGTCCCGGAAGTCCCAGAGGATCTGTTCCGAGAGTCCGGACCGGGTCGTGGCGACCCCGCCCGTCAGGCGCATCGCGATATAGTCGCCCGGAAGCATGAACTTCCAGATGCGTTCATACACGTCCGGCTCGTTTTCCTTGACCCAGGCCAGCTTCGAAGCCGTGAAATTGCCCGGGGAGTTCAGCAGGCGGGACATGCACTCCTCGTAGCCGATCCCCTCGAGCGCGTCCGCGCCCGTCCGGACCGCCCGCGAGTCGCACCAGATAATCGCGTCCCGGACCGGCTTCAGGTCCCGGTCCACGGCCACGAGTCCGTGCATCTGGTAGGAAATGCCGATCGACACGACCTGCGACAGGTCGCACACCGACGCCACATCCTTCACTCCCTCGCAGAAATACTTCCACCACATTTCCGGGTCCTGCTCGGCCCATCCCTTCTCGGGCGCCGAAATCGGCATCTCCACCCGCGGATTCACCGACGACGCCACGCACACGCCCTTCTCCACATCCAGCAGCGCCACCTTCACCGACGACGACCCCACATCAAATCCAAGAGAATACATAGCTTCTTCGCGAAAACAACAGTACGAAGATAGCGATTTTTCCGTAAAAAAACACGAGGGTTACGGGAGTTGCCAGGCAGAGACGTTCTTGAGGCCGGGGAGGGTGTAGTAGGCGGGGGCGAGGTCGCCGCAGAGGAGGACGCGGCGGCCGAGGAGGTCGGGATGGTCCGGGAGGTTCAGGGCGTCGCGGACGGGGCCTTTCGGGAGCTGGACGGCGAGGCAGGAGGCGCGGTCGCGGACGGAGGACTTCGCGGCGATCACGAGATTCGTCGCGCTCTTGAAGGGCGGGTCGAAGGACGCGGACGAGGAGGTCAGGTCGCCGCCGACGATATAGCCGGCGACCCAGACGCCCGTCTGGCCGCTCCCGGCGGCCGCCATCGCTTCCCCGACACTCATCGCCGAAGCCGCGTCATTCCCCTTCTCCGGGGTCTCCCCCACGACATAGTCCTCCTGCGTCCAGACGCGCGCGGTATCGACCTGGATACAGAGCGCGCTGCCGGGGCCCTCCGGCGCCGAGGCCGAGAGCGTCAGCGAAAGCACCTCGCGCGGCGCGAGGTTCCGGACCAGCAGGGTTTCCTCCACCGTCCCGCGGTGGAGCTGGAGCTGGACGTTGCCGGGCAGGAAATACGCGACCCGCGTCTCCATATAGCCGTACGGCAGCGCACCCTCCGCGCTGCGGAGCACGAGCGCCGCGTCCCGGTACAGGGCGGCGAAATCCGGCTTCACATGCAGCCGGACGCCGCAGTTCTGCTGCGCGCAGAGCAGCCGGACGCGCGCGGTCTCCCCCGACCGCACCAGTACGACCTGGCTGTCACCCCACTGCGGGGCGGAGAAGGCCGGCTCCCGGAATTCGCAGGAATACGCCTCCACGAGGCAGCTCCCCGGTGCGGAGGAGAAGCGTTCCGGCGCCGCGCCGTACAGGCCCTCATACAGGATCTTTCCGTCCGGCCCGGTAATCCGGAGGAGGAAGTCATTCGTGTCCGGCAGCTCCTGGGCGGCCTTGGTCCGGACATAGACGTCTTCGGCGAAGGCGACCGCAATCTCCCCTTCCGCTTTCGCGAAAGGCAGCAGGTCGCAGGAAGACACAAGCAGGAAGGCGGCGGCCGCGGCCGCAAGGAAAAAGTTTCTCATAGCGGGATTCAAGGTACGCCCGGGAAACGGAAAAAACCGAAAAAAACAGAAAAATGTGACGGGAGGCCCGCAGGAGAGGGATAAAAACTTCACGAGGCAATCGCATCACTGCGGTTGCCTCGCTACTTAACCTAAACTTAAACTATGAAAAACTTCGAGTCTAAGTTATGAATTTAAAGATTGATATCCAATACTTTTCGGATAAAAAACTTAAAAATTCACAGAAATTCACAATTATTCCCCATTCCAACAACGAAAATCGACCCGGACGCCATCGATTCCGCCGTCCACCGTGCAGGTCACGGTCTTCGACGCATGGGGTTCCAGGGAGAAGTAATTGTCGCTCCAGAAGGCCGGAGTCACCAGCCGGCCGTCCGTCTCGCTCTTGAGACTGAGGACGTTCTGGTACGCCACCTGCGCGGAGCGGTTCTCCAGGGTCACCGTGAAGACGGTATTCCCGTCCACCACGGCCTTTTCGGTCCGGACCGCGACGTCCACCTTCGGCAGCCGCGTCACGAAGCCCATGTCGGAGAAAGACTCGATCGGCGTGACATACCACTGCGCGCGGCGGGAATAGACATTGTCCTTCGCCGGGATGCAGTAGGCATTGTCCGCCCCGCCTTCGATCTTGAGGAAGAGGAAGAACGCCTCGCCGTCCAGCTCGCTCAGGTCGAAGACCTTCTCCGGCTTTCCGGGCAGGAAGTCGGCCTCGCGGATCTCTTCGAAGACCGGATTGCCGGCGACGTCGTAGGCCACGGCGCTCAGCTGGCGGGCGGCCGCCTTCCCCGTCGCATTGACGGCGTAGACGGAATTGTCCGCGTAGTTGAAGACCGCCTGCAGCGGCTCGTTCGCCTTCTTCGTCCCGTAATAGCCCGCCGTCGGTACGAGGTACCAGTCATACAGCTGCCAGTACACGGACGGCCAGGCGGAATTCAGCATCCACTGGATGATGCCGGTCGAGGCCGGCTCGTTCGCCCGGAAGGCCTCGAACATCGCGCGGGTGCCGTCGTAGTCGGCGGCCTGCCCCTTCTTCACGAAGTCCATGAAGTCCGTCGGGGCGCCATAGAGCCCGGTCAGGTTGCGTACGAGCCGGTCGGTGCGGTTCATCCCGCCCGCGTTCGTGCAATGGAAGTTCCAGGTCTTGCTCAGCGGCCACAGGGAATCAGCGGGCATCATCCGCTGCAGGGACTCCGGCGCCGGCATGTTCAGGCCGATGCCGGTCTCCGTATTGAAGCCGAACGCGCCGCCGTTGCGCCTGTCCAGGTACCAGTAGTCCGGTCCCTCGAAGTCATACGGTCCGTTCATCTTCATTCCGGAAGGGCCGGAAACCGTGCTGAAGCGGCGTGCCGCCGAATTGACATACGGCCGGTAATCCAGCTTCCCGAAGATGTCGAGGTACATCCGCTCGAGCTCCGGATTCGGGGTCGTGTCGCTGCCGACCAGCCAGACGAAGACGGACGGATGGTTGCGCAGCCACTTGACCTGGTATTCGAAGTAACTGGCGGCCAGGGCCATGTCCTCCGGCGTATTGATGCAGCCGTACGGGTCCGTTTCCGGGAGCCCGCAATAATTCTTCCACTCCCACTGGCAGCTCCAGCCGACCATCGCGAGGATGCCGTACTTGTCGCACATCTCATAGACGGTGCGGTCCTTGCCCCAGATGTTCTCGAAGCGGATGCAGTTGAGGTTCATGTCCTTCACGTAGCGCACCTGGGTCTCGATCGACGCGGGCGTGTCGCGCAGCAGCAGGTCGTCGGTCCAGCCCGCACCGCGGATCACCAGCGGAACGCCGTTCAGCGAGAAATGGCGCGCACCGTCCTCATCCACCCAGGACCGGACGTCGCGGATGCCGAAGGTCACCGCCTCGCAGTCGGAGAGCGCCTCCCCGGCGTAGCAGTCCAGCGACAGCTGATACAGCGCAGGTTCGCCGAGCGGCTGGCACCACCACAGGCGCGGGTTGTCCACATGCAGGGCGGGCACCTCCGCGCTCGTGAGCACGACCTCCCGCCGCTCCCCCGCCGCCAGGCTGACGGGAACGGAGAACTCCGCCCCTTCGAGGCTGCCGCGGAGCGTACCCTCGACCGCCTTGTCCGCCAGGTTCGTCAGCGTGCAGGAAACCTGCAGCTCGGCGCTTTCCAGCGTCTCCAGGTCGACCGCCGGCTTCACGAAGACGTCGTCCATCTTCAGGTCGCCGGTCACGCTGACCGTCACGTCGCGCCAGAGGCCGACGCTCTCGCCGAGCGGACGCGGATTCCAGTCGACGTAGCCGATGTTCAGGTCCCCGGGCTGTGCACGGTAGACCTTGACTTCCAGCCTGTTGTTCCCGCGGACCAGGTCCGTGACGTCGTACTCGAAATGGTTGAAGACGCCGTAGGCCTCCTCCGCCGCAGCGAGCTGCTTGCGGTTGAAGAAGATGTCGGCGCGGTAGTCGATGCCTTCGAATTTCAGGAAATAGTGCTGCCCTTTCTGCCGGCCCAGCGCGATATTCGTCGTGTACCACCAGGGGTTGTCGAACCGCGCGCGGTCGATCCCGGCGTAGGTATCGTTTTCATACAGGTCGGAAGGCAGCTCGCCACAGTCGAACAGGGCGCCGGCGACGGTTCCGGGCACGGTCGCCGGATACCGGGCGGAGGTCCCGTCCTCGCGGAGGGTCCAGCCGTCGGAGAGTTTCAGGACATCGCCCGGAGCGTTTCCGGGCGCGCAGGCCACGGCGCCGGAGAGGACCAGCGCCGCTGCTGCGGATTTCAGGGTTATCTTCATGGCTGACAACAGTTTATTGGCTTACAAGATAGGCGGCGCCGATGGTCCCGACGTCGTCTCCGGTCAGGACATCGATCCGGAGGTCGGAAACGGCCTTGCCGTACTGGTGGCTCCCGTGGAGGTAGGTCCAGAGGTCGTCCTGGAACAGCGGCCAGGACGCGGCGATGCCGCCGCCGAAGACGATCATATCCGGATCGTAGGCGTACATCGCGACGGAGACCATCCGGCCCAGGTTCCGGCCGTATTCCGCCCAGAGGGCGCAGGCGGCCGGATCCCCGGCCGCCGCCTTTTCGGCGGCTTCCCGGCCGGTCGTCCCGCGCCGCAGGAAGAACTTGCTGCAGCAGGTCGTCTCCAGGTCCGCATCCTCCCACGGGATGCAGCCGAGCTCGCCGACGCCCGTGCGGCGGCCGCTGAAGAGGCGGCCGTCCACGATGACGCCGGTCCCGACCCCGGTTCCGAGGGTCATCCCGACGAACGACGGGAGTTCGCAGCCGAAGTAGTGGTAGGCACCGAGCGTGAAGCAGTTGGCGTCGTTGTTGACCTGGACGGGGACGCCGAATTCCGCGCGGAGGATCTCGCCCAGGCGGACTTCCTTCCAGCAGGGAATGTTCACGGTATCATACACGATACCCTTCTCGCAGTCCACGACCGAAGGGACGCCGATGCCGATGCCCTCGAAGGGGCGGCCGGCGACAAGCTTCCGGATGTTCGCCGTCAGGTAGCAGAGGGTCTCCTCCAGCGTCGCCTCCTTCGGGAAGGACGGGACGCTGAAGCCCTCGGCCACGCGGCCGTCACGGACCAGTCCGAAGCGGATGTTGGTTCCGCCGAGATCGATTCCCAGTTTCATGGCCGGACGCTTAATAGCCGAAGATGTCTTCCAGCGTCAGGAATTCCACCGGGCCGAGGGTCCGGAGGAAGTTCAGGTCGAGACCGTTCCTGTCGCCGAGGATACCATAGATATAGGTGCGGTCCTTGATCCACTGCTGCTGGAAGTTCACGAGGTCTTCCATCGTCATCGCGGAGAGGTGCTCATAGACGTACTTGGCCGCCGGCTCGTCGAGACCGAGGTCGCGGGCGGAGAGGTAGCTGTTCAGGACGGCGGCGCCGTTCGTGCGGGAGGTCCGGTAGCGGGCTTCCATGCTCTGCTTCGCGATTTCGAAGGAGGCCTGGGACTGCGGCATGTCGTTGATGATCAGCTCGAAGGCGTCGACCGCCTGGCGGAGCTTGTCATTCTGGGAGCCGATGGAGGCGTAGAAGAGGTAGCTGTCATCCACGAAGCGCGGGGTGCTGAGGAGCGCTCCGGCGGAATAGGCCAGCGCGCGGGACTCGCGCATCTCCTGGAAGACCACCGTGTTCATGCCGCTGCCGAAATACTCGTTGAAGAGGTTGACGGCCGGCAGGTCTTCGAGCGAGAAGGTTTCGCCGCGGTCGGAGACCTGGGTGTAGTTGAACTGGCGGGAGTCGTAGGGGGCGATGAACACCTTCGCCGTCGGGGTCAGGCGGCGCGGGCTGAAGCTGCGCGTGACGGGGACGAGCTCGGAAGGCGTGTCGTGGTACTCGGAGAGCATGCTCTTCAGCTGGCTCTCGCTCTGCGGGCCGTAGTAGAGGACCGTATGCTGGCGGGTCAGGATGTTGCGGACCTTGGAGAGGAGTTCCTCGGAGGTCAGGGCGAGCAGGGCGTCCGTGCCGAGCGCCGTGGCCTTGACGTATTCGGGACCGTACATCAGGTAGTTGCGCAGGGCGCTATTGCAGGCGCTCTGGTTCAACTTGCTCATCAGGCGGCCGCGCAGCTCGTCGCTCTTCAGGGCCTCGAGGATTTCCTCGTCGGCCACCGCGTTCACGATGAGGTCCTCAACCAGCTCGAGGGCCTTCGGGAGGTTCTCGCTGAGGCCGGTCACGGCGTAGGTCAGGTTGTCCGCGGTCACGCGGAAGCTGTGGCTGCAGGCCAGCTTGTATTCCTCGAGGGCCATCTCCTCCGCGCTGCGCGTCGCCGTGCCGAGGTAGGAGAGGTAATCGAAGGCGAGGCTCAGGGCCGGGTCATTCGCGACGCCGAAGTCATAGCGGAACTGGAGGGTCGCGATGTCGTTGTCCTCGTTCTGCTTGTAGAGGACCTCGACCAGCGGTTGTTGCTCGAAGCGGGACATATCGCGGTTGAAGTCGACGAAGACCGGCTCGATCGGCTGGACCTGCGTCTGCTGCACCTCCGCGAGGAAGGGGCTCACCTTGTCGCGGTTGGTCGCAATCGGGGTGATCTTCGGGGCGACGATCTTTTCGTTCTTCGGGTTGGGGCCCTGGTACTTGTAGGCGACGACGTAATTCTCGGGGCCCAGGTACTTCTCTACCCAGGCGACGACGTCGGCCTTGCGGACCTTTTCGAGGCGCTTCAGGAGGTTCACGTCGTCCTTCCACGCGTGTCCGGCGATGAAAGAGTTCACGAACGCCATCGCGCGGCTGCGGTTGTTCTCAAGCGAGCGCATCTGGCGCAGTTTCATGTTCGCGACGACGGCGTCGATCAACGACTCGTCGAAGTCGCCGCGGCGCAGCTTCGCGATTTCCCCGAGGAGGATGTCACGGACGTCCTGGAGGGTCTGGCCTTCCTTCGGATAGCCGACGAGGAGCATCTCGCCCCAGTCCACGCGGGTGTTCGGCATCGCCTGGACGGCGAGGAGGCGCTGCTGCTGGGTGATGTCCAGGTCCAGGATACCGGCGCGGCCGTTCTGGAGCAGGCTGCCGACGATGTCGGCCATCTCGCTCTCCTGCGAGCACTCGCCCGGATAGCGCCAGCCGAGCATCACGAATTCGGATTCGGTGCCGTAGACTTCCTTCTCGACGGGTTTCGTGATGGGGGCTTCTTCCTTGATCTTGAAGACCGGAAGGTCCGGGTTCGGCTCCCAGTCGCCGAAGTATTTCTCGATCACGGCCACCATTTCGTCCGGGTCGAAGTCGCCGGACAGGCAGATTGCGACGTTGTTCGGGACATAGTAGGTCGCCTTCTGCTTCTTGATGGCGGTGATGGACGGGCTCTTCAGGTGCTCGGAGGTACCGATCGTGGACTGGAGGCCGTAGGGATGACTGGGGAAAAGGACGGAATCGACCGCCATCATCGCGTTCTCGCTGTCTTCGTTCAGGTACATGTTATACTCCTCGTACACCGCCTCGAGCTCGGTATGGAAACCGCGGATCACGAGGTTCTTGAAGCGGTCCGCCTGGATGCGGGCCCAGTTGTCGATCTGGTTGGAGGGGATGTCCTCGGTGTAGCAGGTCACGTCGTTGGACGTGAAGGCGTTGGTTCCCTGCGCACCGATCGCGGCCATCAGCTTGTCGTACTCGTTCGGGATCGCGATGAGCGAAGCCTGGTAGCTGACGGAGTCGATCTGGTGGTAGATTGCCAGGCGCTGCGCCGGGTCGGTCGTCCCCTTGTAGACCTCGAACAGGCGCTCGATCTCGTCGAGCAGCGGTTTCTCAGCCGCATAATCGGAGGTACCGAAGTGCTCGGAGCCCTTGAACATGATGTGCTCCAGGTAATGCGCAAGGCCCGTGTTGTCGGAAGGGTCGTTGCGGGAGCCGCTGCGCACCGCGATCAGGGTCTGCAGGCGCGGGGCGTCCTTGTTGACGGTCATATAGACCTTCAGGCCGTTGTCCAGGGTATAGATCTTCGATTTCATCGGATCCCCCTTCACGGTCTCATACTTTCCGCCGCAGGCGGACAGGGCGGCCGCCAGGATCAGCGCGGCGCCCAGATAGCCAAGCATTCGTTTCATATTCAAATCGTTACAGGTTTATTTCTCCAAACGTAGTTTCGCGTATTTCAGCATGATCAGCTTCTCGCCGTATTCGTCGAAGACGATCCGGGCCTTCAGCTCCGGGGCGACCCCGGTGATGTCCAGGATTTTGCCGCCGCCGAAACGGTTGTGTTCGACCCGCTGGCCGGCCCGCAGTTCGCCGGGGGGCGTCGGGATGAATTCGCTGTCCGGAATCTTGTCCGGCAGCGGGCGGGTCAGGACGGCGGCCTTGCCGCGGTAGACGGGCGGCTGCTGGGACCGGGCCTGCGGGGCGCGGCCGTAGACGCGCGTCGTCACGGGGCGGACGAAGGCCGGCTCCGCGGGCGCGGCCGCCGCTCCCCTGCCGGGCAGCGGATTCTGCAGGTACTCCGGATCGATTTCCCGCAGGAAGCGCGAAGGCTCGTTGCTCTCGTGGCGGCCGTTGCGCATCCGCGTCTCGGCGAGGGTCAGCGTGACGCACTTCATCGCGCGGGTCATCGCGACATAGAAGAGCCGCCGCTCCTCCTCGATGTCCGTCGGCAGCGCGAGCATCCCGCCCGACGGGAAGAGGTTCTCTTCCATCCCTGCCACGGTGACAAACGGGAATTCCAGGCCCTTGGCGGAATGGGCGGTCATCAGCGAGACCTTGTTGCCGGCATCTTCTTCGTCGCTGTCGCTGACATCGACGTTGCTCAGCAGGGAGACATTCTCCAGGTAGTCCGCCAGGCGCACCAGCGGCGTTTCCTCGACGCCTTCCGCCTCTTCCGCCACCTCTTCGACATAGGCGGCGACGGAGTTCAGCAGTTCCTCGAGGTTCGCCATCCGCGAGAGGCCTTCGATCGTCACATCCTCCTTGTAGAGGGCCCAGAGGCCGGATTTGTCGGCGATGGAAAGGGCCAGGGCGTGGGCGTCGGTCGCGGGCTGCGCGGCGGCGAAGCCCTCCACCAGCCGGCAGAATTCCTGCAGGCGGAGGATGGCGGCGCTGCGCAGGCCGGTGGCCGCGAGGCTGTCGCCCGCG
>JAFRVZ010000032.1 GCA_017438265.1 Bacteroidales bacterium | reverse complement strand
CGTCCGGAGCTGACGCTCCGTCCGCGGGAATCGAACGCGGCATAACAGTAGAATCCGTCGGCATCCTGCACCAGGGCGCAGCCGTCCTCCAGCAGGAGACGCTTGGAGAACTCATCGCCGCTCAGGCGGGCCCGGAAGGTCGTCCCGTCCGGCTGGGTAAAGGTCAGCACCCCGGGACGCGCCGGTTTTGCCGCAGCGGCCAGGGCGGCAGACAGCAGCAGGAAGCAGATTATTCCGCGCAGATTCATAATGCAGATTTACTCAAAATCCCGGTAATAAGCAAACATACGGCCACAAAAAAAGCCGGCGCCTCACGGCAGCCGACTTTTCAAAGACGTGTACTAAAACCTAAACCTATAGCATAGATGCAATACCGGCCCGAAACGTTGCAGGCCCCGGCAAAAAAAATGAAAAAAAAATAAAGGCCGCCCCGGGGGACGGTCTCTAAAATGCTTTATTAGCGTCAAGAATTACTTCTTGGCCTCGGCGACGGAAGCCTTGCGGAACTCCTTCAGGTCCTTCATCAGATCGAGGGCAGCCTTACGGGCGCGGGCACCGGCGGCCTTGTTTCCCTTGACAACCTGGGCCTCAGCGTTCAGCTGGAAGGCAGCGATCTCAGCATTGATTTTTTCAACAAGCTTTTTCATAATCGGATTTTTGATTGGTTATTGTTAATAGTACTGTATTGTCCTTTCAATGGTCTCCACGCAAGATAGAAAATTCGCAATTCAAAAACAAATATTTCCCTTATTTTTTGACATTCAGCAGATTCATCGCCATTTCAGCACCCGCCGTACAGTAGGTTTTGACTCCTTCGATGACGCGGTCGCAGATCAGCGGAACCTGCGCGGATTCGTCCGCCGACAACGTTCCGAGGACGAAGTCGATCTGCTCGCCGGGAGTGAAACTGTGGCCGATCCCGATACGGATACGCGTGTAGTCGGCGGTCTGGAGGGTCTGCTGGATGTGTTTCAGTCCGTTGTGGCCGCCGTCGCTGCCGCGGGTCCGCAGGCGGAGGGTGCCGAACGGCAGGTTCAGGTCGTCGCAGACGACGACCAGCTGCGAAACCGGAAGGTTCAGTTTCCCGAGCCAGTAGCGCACGGCGTTGCCGCTCAGGTTCACGTAGGTCGACGGCTTGAGCAGCGTGAGCTTCCGCCCCTTGAAGGGAACCGTGCAGACCTCGCCGTAGCGGCCGGGTTCAAAAAAAGTGTCGGATGCCTTCGCAAAGGCATCCAACACCATGAATCCCATGTTGTGCCGGGTGGAAACGTATTCTGCTCCGATGTTGCCCAGTCCTACGACCAGGTAATTCCGACCGGACGCGTCCGTCTGTTTCCGCCGGAAGCACATGGCTGTTACTCGGCGACTTCCTCGGTAACGACCGTGTTGCGGGTCGTCTTCACGCCGCAGATGACGGTGGATTTCGGGGAAACGATGTTCACGCCCTCGATCTTGAGGTCTCCGGCCTTGATCGTGTGGTCGAGCTGGAGCTTGGTGATATCGACGGGGATTTCATCCGGGAGGTCCTTCATCAGGGCGCAAACCTTCAGTGCGCGGTTCGGCTGGAAGAACTTACCACCCTGCTGCACACCGACGGAGTGACCGGTAATCGCAACGGGGACCTTGATCGTGATCGGGGTCTTCTCGTCGACGGCGAGGAAATCCACGTGGAGGCACGCATCGCTGACCGGGTGGAACTGGAGTTCGTGGAGCACGGCGAAGTACTTCTTGCCGTTGTCCAGCACGAGGTCGATGATGTGGGCTTTCGGGGTATCGGTCACGCCCTTGAGCTCCTTTGCGTTAACGGTGAAGAGCACGTTCTCCATTCCATTGCCATAGAGGTTGCAAGGAACGAGACCCTGTGCACGGAAAGCCTTGATGACGGCTTTGTTGCCAACCTGACGGATCTGGCCTTTCAGTTCAAAATGCTGCATTGTACTGTTTTTAAAAATGTGTTACTCATCCTTGGGACAGGCCCGAAGGACCCATTGCACCAAAAAGCGCAACCGCTTTTGTAAATGCGGCTGCAAAGTTGACACAAAAAAAACAGATTTACAAATTTTTAGCGACTATTCGACCAGTCCGGAAGCCTGGTTCCAGCCCAGTTGCCGGTAATAACTGCGCAGGTACTCCCCGGGCACGGACGGCAGGTACATGCTCAGTCCGCTGAAGACGGTTACGTCGTACAGGTCCAGGACCCGCGGCGTCGCGCGCTTGAAGAGGACGCAGCCGTCCAGCGCGTTCTGCAGGCGCGCCAGCTCTTCCTGCGTCGCACCCGCCTGGATCAGGACATCCTTCAGGTCGAAATACCAGGGATGGTCCCCGGAATAGAAATGCTGCACGCGGTCCGGCTGCAGGGCGAGGATCGCGGACCGGTACTTCGCAAACAGGAGCTTGCAGACGGCGGCGAGGGGGTCCAGGGCGCCGGTGTCGACCAGCGAGACGGTCGCGGTCTGCCGCCAGCCCTTCGCATACTTGTACATGTCGTAGAAGTCCTGGCAGACGCCCTCCAGGTCCGGCGCATCCCCTTCCAGCAGCCGGGAAGCCAGCTGCTGGTAATCCAGCCCGTCGGAGACGATCTCCGCCTGCGAGCCGATGAAGCGGTCCGCCTTGTCCCGGAAGACCCAGGCCGTCTCGACGCCCCCCATCAGGCAGGCGTCGAAGATCATATAGTCCAGGTGGTACGGAATCGCCGCGGCGAAATCCGTGATATCCATTTCATAGGCCACCGTCGCGCCGTTCTCGACGAACACTTCCTGGCCGACGCTCTTCGTCCGCGGCTCCCCGTCGACGGCGTCCGGAACATACGGGAACGCGCCCGAGGGCATCCGGACCGAAGCCCGCGGCGCCCGGCGGGCCGGCGCGAAGGAGGTGTCCTTCTCCAGTTCGTCGCGGTGGTTGTAATAGCCCTTCGGGAGGAAACCCCAGCCGTGGGAGGAATAGACCATCCCGTAGTGCTTCGACGGGAATTCCGCGCCGACGTAGCGCAGGATCGCCTCGAAATCCGCCTTGTCCGTCAGGACGGTCGTCTCCGGGTAGCGCTTCAGGGTATCGGCGAAGACCTGGCCGGAACGCCCCCGGACCAGCCGGATCACGTACGCCTCCGTGGCTTCTGCATAGACGTACGGCCGTTCCAGGTTGTGGGAGATGATGACGAGGGCCTTGTGTTCGTTCCAGGCGGGGACATATCCCTCCCGCAACTCCCGCAGGTCATCCAGCAGGTTCGAGCTCAGGCTGTTGCGCCCGGCGGAAACCATGATCATCACGCGCTCGTAATCGTCGAAGCGCGCGTCTCCTCCTTCCTTGCCGCACGACGCGGCCAGCGCCAGCACAAGCAGCGCGGCGAAACCCGCCAGCAGTATCTTCAAACCTTTCCTCATACACCCAGGTCAGTTCGGCAAAATTAACAAATATTTAGCTAAATTTGCAGGATAAACGATTATTGTACACAAGTGATGAAGAATTTTGTAGAGGAACTGCGCTGGAGAGGCATGATCCAGGACATCATGCCCGGAACGGAAGAGAAACTGATGGAAGGCCCGCAGGCGGCCTATGTCGGCATCGACCCGACGGCCGATTCGCTGCACATCGGCCACCTGGTCAGCGTGATGATCCTCAAGCATTTCCAGAATTGCGGCCACAAGCCCTACGCGCTGGTCGGCGGCGCGACCGGCATGATCGGCGACCCGTCGATGAAATCCGCCGAGCGCAACCTCCTCGACGAGGAGACGCTGAGCCACAACGTCGCCTGCCTCAAGGCCCAGCTCGGCCGTTTCCTCGACTTCGCTTCCGACGCCCCGAACAAGGCGGAGCTCGTCAACAACTACGACTGGATGAAGGACTACTCTTTCATCAACTTCATCCGCGACATCGGCAAGCACATCACGGTCAACTATATGATGGCGAAGGACTCCGTCAAGAAGCGCCTTTCCCGCGACTCCTCCGAGGGCATGTCCTTCACGGAATTCAGCTACCAGCTGATGCAGGGCTATGATTTCTACTGGCTCTGGAAGCACAAGGGCTGCGTCCTGCAGCTCGGCGGCAGCGACCAGTGGGGCAACATCACGACCGGCACGGAGCTCATCCGCCGCATGGACGGCGGCGAGGCCTTCGCGCTGACCTGCCCCCTCATCCGCAAGGCGGACGGCACCAAGTTCGGCAAGACCGAGAAAGGCAACGTCTGGCTCGACCCGGAGCGCACCTCCCCCTACGAGTTCTACCAGTTCTGGCTCAACGTCGCCGACGACGACGCCGAGCGCTACATCAAGATCTTCACGATGCTGGACCGCGGGACGATCGAAAGCCTGATCGCCGAGCACCGCGAGGACCCCGGCCAGCGCAAGCTCCAGAAGGTCCTCGCCCGCGAAATCACCCTGATGTGCCACGGCCAGGAAGCCCTCGACAAGGCCGTCGAAGCCTCCCAGATGCTTTTCGGCGGCAACGGCGAAGCCCTGCGCAAACTCGACGAGCGGACCTTCCTCGCCGTCTTCAGCGACGTCCCCTCGTTCGAACTCCCGAAGGCGGAACTGCCCTGCAACATCCTGGACCTCCTCGCGGTCAAGACCGCCATCCTGCCTTCCAAGGGCGAGGCCCGCAAGATGGTCCAGGGAAACGGCATCTCCATCAACAAGGACAAGGTCACGGACATCGCCGCCGAGATTACGGAAGCCGACATCGTGAACGGCCACTATATCCTGGCCCAGAAAGGAAAAAAGAACTATTTCATCATCAATATTGTCTAAATGGAGAAAAGCGGAACCGGAACCCGGCAGCTGAAGGTCGCGCGGGAGATCCAGAAAGACCTGGCGGAAATCATCCGCCGGAAAGGCATGGCCTTCTTCGACGGGGCGATGGTGACCGTCAGCGAGGTCCGCATCAGCCCGGACCTGAGCGTCGCCAAGACCTACGTCAGCATCTTCCCCTCCGCGAAAGCGGACGCCGTGATGGGCATCCTGAACGAGAACATCCGCGAGATCCGCGGCGAACTCGGCGCCCGGGTCGGCAAGCAGCTCCGCATCGTGCCGGAGATCTATTTCGCCCTTGACACGACCCTGGATTACGCGGAGCACATCGAAGAGCTCCTGAAGATGTAGATGCACCTGCCGCTCTTCATAGCCGGAAGATACCTGTTCGCGAAGAAGTCCCACAACGTCATCAACATCATCTCCGCGATCAGCGCCGCCGGCATGGCCGTCGGCACCGCCGCCCTCGTCATCATCCTCTCCGTCTACAACGGATTCGACGACCTCGTCAGCCGGTCCCTGAACGAAATGGACCCGGATTACCTCGTTGTCCCCGCCGCCGGGAAGGTTTTCGAGCCGCAGGGCGCCGTCTTCGACTGGCTCGCGCAGCACCCCGACGTCGCCTCGACCGCCCCGGTCCTGCAGGAGAACGTCTTCGTCAGCTACGAAGGCAACCAGGGCATGGCCCTCGCCAAGGGGATCGAGGACGACTCGCTGGTCTTCGGCGACCTCCCCCGCTGCGCCGTCGGCACCGGCCTCGCCTACCGGCTCGGCATCAATCCCGGCTTCGTCGCCAACCTCGAAATCTACTACCCCGACCGCACCGCCAGCATCAACATGGCCAACCCGTTGGCCTCCGTGGAAAGCATCAAGGCCCACCCGGAGCGCCTCCTCAGCGTCAACGCCGAAGTCGACAACACCCTCGTCCAGCTGCCCCTCGCGGCGATGCGGGAGCTGACCGGCTACGCGACACAGGTCAGCGGCATCGAGGTCCGCCTCCGCGAAGGGCTCTCCGCCCGCGCCGTCCGCCGCTTCGGCCGCGACCTCGCCGCCCGCCTCGGCGACGGCCTCGCCGCCAAGGACCGCTACCGCCAGAACGAGGCCCTCTTCAAGATGATGAAGTACGAGAAGGCCGCCGTCTTCCTGATCCTCCTCTTCGTCGTGATCATCATCGCCTTCAACATCTTCGGCAGCCTCACAATGCTCCTCATCGACAAGCGCGGCGACATCGAGACCCTCCGGAGCCTCGGCGCGACCCCGCAGCTCGTCCGGCGCATCTTCGTCCTCGAAGGCTGGCTCATCTCCCTGCTCGGCCTCGCCGCCGGCCTGGTCGCCGGCCTCGCCCTCGCGCTGCTCCAGCAGCGCTACGGCCTCATCCCCCTGCCGGGCAACTACCTCGTCTCCTCCTACCCCGTGATCATCCAGCCCCTCGACATCCTCCTCGTCGCCGTCTCCACGGCCCTGGTCGGCTACCTGATCGCCCGTTTCGCCGTTTCCCGGAGCAAAGTCTCCTGAAACCGCCGATTTTTCTTATCTTTGAGGAGTATGGATACTGTACTCATTATCGTGATCATCCTCGGCGTCATCGCGCCGGTGCTGGGCGTCATCGCCCTGATGCAGGGGCGCCACATCCGAACCCTGAAGCAGGAGAAAGACGGGCTCACGGCGCAGAAGGCGGACGCCGAACAGCGGACCTCCGCGGCGGAAAAGCAGGCCGGCGAGGCCGAGAAGCAGGTTGCCGTCCTCCAGGCGAGGCTCGAGGCCCAGGCCGAGGCACAGCGCCAGCTGAACGCGCAGCGGGAGAAGGATGAAGCTGAACAGCGGGAGCAGCAGGAGAAGGACCTGAACGCGATGAAGGATGCGTTCAAGGCCCTCGCGGCGGAGAACAGCGACGAATTCCGCCGCAAGAGCGCAGACTCGATCTCCGAGCTCCTGAAGCCGATCCGGGAGAAATTCTCCGAGTTCGACAAGTCCGTCAAGGAGACCCACGAGAAGAACGTGGCGCAGAACGCGTCGATGAAGAGTCTGATCGAGAAGGTGATGGAGCAGTCGAAGACCGTGGGCGACGAGGCGAAGAACCTCGCCAACGCGCTGACGGGCTATTCGAAGGTCCAGGGCGACTTCGGGGAGATGCTGCTCGTCGACGTGCTGAAGAACTCCGGCCTGGTCGAAGGGATCCATTTCCGGACCCAGGGCGTCATCACGGACGAAGCCGGCCACGAAATCCGCAGCAGCGAAGGCCGGACGCTGATTCCGGACGTGCTCGTCTTCTACCCCGACGACACGATGGTCGTCATCGACTCCAAGGTCAGCCTCAGCGCCTACAACAGCTACATGAACGCGGAAAGCATCGAAGAGCGGATGCGTTTCGCGAAGGCCCACGTCGCCAGCGTCCGCGACCACATCGACGAGCTCAAGAAGAAGAATTACGCCTCCTACGTGCCGGAAGGCAAGAGCAAGGTCGACTACAACATCATGTTCGTCCCGATGGAAGGCGCCTTCCGCCTGATGCTCGAGGAGGCGCCGACCCTGTGGCAGCTCGCCAAGGACAACAACGTCCTCATCGTCAGCCAGATGACCCTCGTCATCGTCCTGAACATGATCCAGATGAGCTGGAAGCAGCACAACCAGGAGAAGAACATCCAGGCGGTCTACGACACCGCCGAGGAACTGATGGGCCAGCTGCGCGGCTGGATGGACGCCTACGTCAAGCTCGGCGACGCCCTCGGAAAGGCCTCCGACGCCTATGACGAGTCCCGCAGGAAACTCGTCGACTCGAACCAGTCCGTGATGAAGAAGATCGACAAGCTCGAGCGGCTCGGCCTCGCCCCGAAGCGTTCTTCCGCCAAGCTCAAGCCCGGCGCCCGGATGGTCCAGGGCAAGGAATCCATCATCCCGAAGGAACTGTCCTCCGGCCTCGACGCCGAAGAACCGGCCGCCTGAGGCGGACCGGATACTGACAGGAGCGCAGCATACAAACAGGAGAGCTGTTTTTCTGAGTTGACGTTTTTCCGGCAATCTCAGGAAAACAGCTCTCCTGTTTGTCTATGGTAAGACTAGTACCTGTCTTCGGAGGAGACGGTCAGCTTCTTGCGACCGTGGCGGCGGCGCGCGGCGAGGACGCGGCGGCCGTTGGCGGAGGACATCCGCTCACGGAAACCGTGCTTGTTGACTCTCTTGCGCTTGGAGGGTTGGAATGTTCTTTTCATCGCTTTCTATATTTTATTATTTCTCTTCGGATTTGGGACTGCAAAGGTAATTTTTTTCAATGTCAATCACAAATTTTTCCGAGAAATATTCGCCGCTCAGCCAGGAATCCACCCTCCAGGTATGTACGGAGCCCTTCGGAAGGCCGTAACGGCGCATCAATTCCGCGATTTCCGCGTTCACGTCGCCCCCTTTCAGGTAGAAAATGTTCCTGCGGAACTTGTCTTTCACCCAGGGGTAGAAGTTCACGAGCGTCGTCACGGCGCGGGAGACGACGTAGTCGTAGCAGCCGGGCAGGGACTCCGCCCGCGCGTTGACGCAGACGACGTTGTCGAGCCCGAGGGCGTCCGCGACCGCCTGCGCGACCTTGATTTTCTTGCCGATCGAGTCGCAGAGCGTAAACTGCGTCTGCGGGAAGCGGATCGCCAGCGGGATGCCGGGGAAGCCGCCGCCGGTACCGACGTCGAGCACGGTCTCGCCAGGCGCGAACGGGTGGTACTCGCTGATGGCGAGGCTGTGGAGGATGTGGTGCTCGTAGAGGGCGTCGATGTCCTTGCGGGACACGACGTTGATCTTCCCGTTCCACTCCCGGTACAGGGCGACCGCCTGCTCAAAGCTGCTCTTCATCTTCCTTCATCTTTTCAATCAGGGCCTTGGCGCGGCGGATGCGCGTGCGGACCGTGTTCAGTTCGATGCCCGTGACCTCGGAGATCTCCTTGTACTGAAGGCCGTTGACGAGGCGCAGGCGGGCGATTTCTCGGTAGAGTTCGGGCAGGTGCTCGACGCAGGCCTCCTCCTTGCGGTGGGTTTCCTCGCGGATGATGCTGTCCAGCGGGGTGTCCAGCTCGTCCGGAAGGCTGTCGGCCATCGCGCCGGCGGCGGAGCCCTCGTCCAGGTAGACCATCATGTTCTGGGGATGGTAGCGTTTCTCCTGGTCCACGAGGTCCAGGGCCGTGTTCCGGGCGATGACGCGGAGCCAGGTGAAGAACTGGCTCTTCGCCGGGTCGAAGCTGGAAATCTGGCGGAAGGCCTTCTCGAAGCTGCGGGAGCAGACATCGTCGACGTACAGGCCGTCGAGGGTCGTCACGGTCTTGCGGATGTAGGCGCGCAGGTCGTCGATGTAGGTGTCCCAGAGGGCGGTGAAGGCCAGGCCGTCGCCGCGGACGGCCCGGGCTACGAGCGCATCAGTGGGCTTCGAGCCAGTTTTTTCCATAGCTGCATTCTACGGTTAGCGGGATTGAGAGGGCGATCACGTGCTCCATCTCCGCGACGACCAGCGCCTGCAGCGCCTCGACTTCCTCCGGAGGCGTCTCGAAGAGCAGTTCGTCGTGGATCTGGAGGACCATCCGGCTGCGCATCCCGCGCTCCTGGAGGCGGGCGGCGACGCGGATCATCGCGAGCTTGATGATGTCGGCCGAGGAGCCCTGGATCGGAGCGTTGACGGCGTTGCGCTCCGCGATGGCGCGCAGCGAACCGTTCTTCGCGTTGATGTCCGGGATGTAGCGGCGGCGGCCGAAGAGGGTCTCGACATAGCCGGTCTCCCGGGCGGACGCAAGGGTCTTCCCGATGAAGTCCGAGATCGCGGGGAAGGTGGCGAAATAGCCGTCGATGATCTGCTTCGCTTCGCTGCGGGGGAGCTGGAGCCGCTGGGCGAGGCCGAAGGCGGAGATGCCGTACATGATGCCGAAATTGGCGGTCTTCGCGATGCGGCGCTGCTCGGGGGTCACTTCCTCCACCGGGACGCCGAAGATCTTCGAGGCCGTCGCGGCGTGGACGTCCTGGCCGGTGCGGAAGGCGGCGATCAGGTGCTCGTCCTGGCTGAGGTGGGCCATAATGCGCAGCTCGATCTGGGAGTAGTCCGCGGAGAGGATGAAGTCGGCGGGGTTCTCCGGGACGAAGGCCTTGCGGATCTGCTGGCCGCGCTCCGTGCGGATCGGGATGTTCTGGAGGTTCGGGTTCGAGGAGGACAGGCGGCCCGTCGCGGTCAGGGCCTGGTTGAAGGTCGTATGGACGCGTCCGTCCACCGGAGAGACATAGCCCGGGAACGGCTCGATGTAGGTCGAAAGGAGCTTCTTCGCGGCGCGGTATTCGAGGATGGCGTCGATGATGGGACTCTTGTCGCGGAGCTCCAGGAGGGTTTCCTCGTCGGTGCTCCAGTTGCCGCCGGCGCTCTTGCGGGCCTTCGGATCGAGCTTGAGCTTTTCGAAGATCACGACGCCGAGCTGCTTGGGGGACGACACGTTCAGGTCCGGCACTCCGGCAAACTCCCGGACGAAGGTCTCGCGCTCGGCAATCTCGGCGCGGAGCCCTTCGGCGAAGTCGCGCAGCGAGTCCGTGTCCACCTTGACGCCGGTGCGTTCCATCTTCCCCAGGACGCGGATCAGCGGCTCCTCCATCTTCTCGTAGAGCGGGGCGAGCGCGCCCTGCTGCAGCTCGGGCCAGAGTTTCAGGCCCAGGAGCATGATGGCGGCCGCCTCAGCCCCGACGGTCTCCTCCTCCCCTGCCGACGCGACCACCTCGTCGAAGAGCGAGCCGACCTTCGCCTCCTCCCGGCCGGCGTCGAGGTCGACGCCGAGGTAGTGCTTGGCAAGGATCACGAGGTCGTGGGACTTCTCCGGGTCGAGGAGGTAGTGCATCAGCTCGATGTCGCGCAGCCGGCCGGCGAGGTGGACGCCGGCGTGCTCCAGGAGGTTGAGCTGGAGTTTCAGCCCGTAGCCGTATTTCTGGACGGCGGAGTCCTCGATCAGCCAGCGGAAATCGGAGAGGGGGCCTTTCGCCACGACCGGTGTGTCCTTGTCGAGGGTCGCCATCGTGACGCTCCGGACAGGGGCGAAGATGCCGCCGCGCTCGGGTTCCACGACGATCGCGCAGCGGCCGGCGATGCAGGCGAACTGGGAGAGCTGGAAGGGGGTCACCTCGCGCACGTCGAGGGTCACCGCGGTCCGCAGCGGCTCCGCGGCCTTCGCCTTCTTCCCGTTGCCGATATGGGAGATGTATTTCTTGAGCGAATTGAATTCGTATTTCTCGAAGAGGTCCGCGATCCGGGGGCTGTAGTTCAGGTTCAGCTTCATCTCGGAGGCCTTGACCTTGACCGGGACGTCCGTGCGGATGGTGACGAGCTGCTTGCTGAGGGCGTAGTGGCCGCGGGCGGCCTCGAACATCATGCTCTGCTTCTGGGTCAGCTCGCCGATGTGCTCGTAGATGTTCTCGATGCTGCCGTACTGGGAGACGAGCTGGCCGGCGCCGACCTCGCCGACGCCCCGGACGCCGGGGACGTTGTCGGAAGCGTCACCGCAGATGGTCAGCATGTCGATGACCTGGGAAGGGCTCCCGATGCCGTAGCGCTCGCAGATTTCCTTCACGCCGACGAGTTCGTTCTCGCCGCCAGCGCGGCCCGGCTTGTACTGCCAGACGTGGTCGGCGATCAGCTGGCCGTAATCCTTGTCCGGGGTCACCATGAAGACGTCCATGTCGGGGGAGGCGAAGCGCTGCGCGACCGTGCCGATCACGTCGTCCGCCTCGTAGCCCGGCACCATCAGGACCGGGATGTTCATCGCCCCGCAGAGCTCTGTCAGCGGCTCCAGCGCGTCGATCACCAGCTGCGGCGTCTCCGCGCGGTTGGCCTTGTAGGCCGGGTAGAGTTCGTTGCGGAAGGTTCCTCCCGGCGGGTCGAAGGCGACCGCCAGATGGGAAGGGTTCTCCTTCTCGATGAGCTCCAGGAGGTATTTCGTAAAGCCGAAAAGAATCGAAGTGTCGGCACCCTTGGAATTGATCATCGGCCTCCGCAGGAAGGCGTAGTACATCTTGAATACCAGGGCGTGCCCGTCAATCAGGAACAGTCTCATCGCCGCTAACCTACCGCCTCCACGTCCGCCACATTCGCCGTCTTGTCCGTTCCCAGCGCCACCGTGGCGACGGCTTCCGCCACGATAATCGCCGCCAGCACGGCGGCAACGATGCGCATCGCCTTCGGCATGCCCTTCCAGAGCCGCTTCTCCGGCACGGCGGGCTCCGCCTCCGCGGCGGCTTCCGTTTCGGTCCCGCCGACCAGGCCGCGCTTCACGGCCAGTTCTTCCTGGATGCTTTCCATCCGCTTCTTGGTCAGCGGGTAGAAGAACACGACCACGATCGCCAGGGCGGAGACGGCGGCCGGGATCCAGCTCATCAGGATCTTCAGGCCCTGGATCGCCGTCTCGGTCTGGACCGCGCCGGCCTCGGTGTTGTAGCCGAAGGCGGCGAGGATCCACATCACGGCCGCGCCGCCGAACGCGCCGCCGAACTTCTGCGCCATCGAGGCGGAGGAGAAGATCAGGCCGGTCGAGGCGGTGCCGTCGCGGTTCTCCGCGAAGTCGGAGACGTCGGCGTACATGCTCCAGACGAGCGGGGAGATGATGCCGGTGAAGATGGAGATGATGATCTGGAGGATCAGCATCCACCAGAAGCCGCTTTGGGTTACGGGGATGTAGAAGAAGAGGATGCTGAGGACGATCAGGGCCGCGAAGGAGCTGATGTAGGTCGTCTTCTTGCCGAGTTTGCCGGCGACCGGGACCGCAAGCGCGACGCCGATCATGTTGCAGACCTCGCCGATCGAGAGGAAGAGGCCGGCATAGAAGAGGAAGGACAGGCTGCCGAGGGAGAGATGGGCGTCCGCGCCGATCACGTCATTGAAGAAGTAGGCGGCGGTCGAACCGCGGACCGTGTTGAAGAGGTTCGAGCAGAGCGCGGCGCCGATCAGGATCCACCAGGGCGCGTTGCGGAGCAGGCTCTTCAGGTCGCTGCCGACGGAGACCGTCGAGACCGTATGGAGCTTCTCGCGGGTCATCCGGAAGCAGAGGAGGAAGAGCACGAGGCAGGCGAGCGCGACGACGACCATCGAGTTGCGCCAGCCGAGGGTCGTCCCGTAGCCGCCGAGCAGGTTGCAGAGCGGTTCCCAGGAGAAGAGGGCGATAAAGCTGCCCGCGTAGGCGAAGAACATCCGGTAGGAGCTCAGGACCGTCTTCGTGTCGCTGTCGTCCGTGATGACACCCAGCATCGCGCCGTAAGGGACGTTGATGCCGGTATAGACCGTCATCATCAGGATGTAGGTCACATAGGCCCAGACCAGTTTCACCGTCGGGCCGGCGTCGGGCGTCGTGAAGAGGAAGATGCCGCTCAGCGCGAAGGGGACCGCCATCAGGAGCAGGTACGGACGGTACTTGCCCCAGCGGGTCCGGGTCCGGTCGGCCATGATGCCCATCATCGGGTCCGAGACGGCGTCCCAGATGCGGGTCACCATCAGCAGGACGGCCACCTGGTCGAGCCGCAGGCCGAAAATATTCGAATAGAAGAACGGGAGGTAGTAGGAGAAGATCTTCCAGAAGGTCGAGGAGGCCATGTCGCCGAATCCGTACCCGATCTTCTCACGCAGGCTGGTTTTAATCGTACCCATAAAAGTTTTGCGCTTAATCATTACAATTTACGCCGATTTTTCCGCACTGCCAAAAAAATGATGCTATTTTTTCTAACTTTGTTATCTGCAACGACATTTGAATGACGAAAACGGAAAAATATGCCGGAGCGCTGATGACGGCCCTGCTGGGCGTCGGAGCCTACGCATTCTTCGCCTTCCGCTACCCCTACCACCTCCACTTCCAGGAGCAGTACCAGCTCTTCGAATGGACCCGGGGGTATTTCGCGGAGGTCGCTTCCGTTCCGGGCGGGCTCGCCGACTGGGTCGGCCGCTGCCTGACCCAGTTCTGCTACTACGCCCCCGCCGGCGCGGCCCTCCTGGCCGCCCTGCTCTGCGGGGTGCAGCTGCTCGTCTTCGCCGCGTGCCGCCGGCGGACGCTCCCCTGCTATGCCGCGAGCTTCCTGCCCGTCGTGCCGCTGCTCGCCTTCTACTGCGACGAGAACGCGCTTTTCGGCGGAGCGGTCGCGCTCCTGCTGACGCTCGGGGCGGCCGTGCTCTGCGCCCGTGTCCGGAACGACCGGTTGCGCTGCTGGCTCGCGGCGGGGCTCATCCCGCTGCTCTACCTGGCTTGCGGCGCTCTTACCGTCGTCTTTGCCGGCGTCGTCGTCGCGGCCGAAGCGCCCCGCAGTTCCCGCCGGGCATGGGCCCTCGGCGTCGCCGCGCTGCTCCTGCTGCTCGGCAGCCTCCTCCAAGCGCAGCAGCTGTTCCCCTATCCGCTCCGGCGCCTCGCCTATGGCGTCCATTACCACCGGTACCGCAGCTTCTTCCCGGCGTGGCTCTGGCTCGCGGCGCTGCTCTGCGTCGCGGTCGCCGTCGGCAGCGCCCTCCCGCTCCGGGAGCGGCCGGCCCGGCGGCGGCTGGCCTTCGGCGCCGGCCTCTTCGCGCTCGCCGCGCTCGCCGGGACGGGCCTGACCCTCCGCTGCGCCGACGACGCCAAGGAGGAATGGGCGCGCTACGACTTCATGGTCCGGAACGGGATGTGGAACCGCCTCATGATGCAGGCGGACCGGAAGAATCCGGACAATCCGATGACGGTCGCGTGCCTCAACCTTGCCCTCGCCAAGACCGGCCGGATGGGCGACCACATGTTCGACTATTTCCAGAACGGGCCGGAAGGCCTGCTCACGACCTTCGTCCGGAGCCATACCAACCCGGTCCCGACCGGGGAAATCTACTGGAACCTCGGGATGGTCAACACCGCCCAGCGCTTCGCCTTCGAGGCGCAGGAGGCGATTCCGGATTTCCAGAAAAGCGCCCGCTGCTACCGGCGCCTCGCCGAGACGAACATCGTCAACGGCGACCTGGCGGTGGCCCGCAAGTACCTCCGCAGCCTGGAGCATACGCTCTTCTACCGCCGCTGGGCGAAGGAGACCGCCGCGGCGCTCGACGCCGGGGACGTCTTCGAGCGGCAGCCCGCGCTCGCCCGCGCCCGCGACCTGCGCCTGAAGGAGCACGACTTCTTCTTCAGCGCGGAGGAGACGGACTCGATGCTGGGCCTGCTGAAGGTCGAGCATCCCGCCAACGGGATGGCGCTGGACTACCTGATGGCGTGGTGCCTGCTGCGCAAGGACCTCGACCGCTTCGTCGAGGTGCTCCCGATGGTCGACACGCCTTCCCTGCCGAAATCCTGGCAGGAGGCCCTGCTGCTCCGCTGGGTGCTGACCCACAGCGACTTCGAAGGCCTGCCGGAGTACCTCTCCCGCGCCTATGCCCAGCGCATCGTGGGCTTCATCAACGACAACCGTGCCGGCAAGTCCGAGGCGGAAATGCAGCGCGCCTACGGCGACACCTACTGGTTCTACTACTATTACCGCTACCGCCAATGAGACAGTCCCTCCGCCTCGTCCTCGCGGCCCTTGCGCTGGCCGCCTGCAGCCCGAAGGCCCGCGATGCGGCCCCTGCGGGTGTCCTACCGGACATCTACCCCGACTACGTCGGCGTAACCGTCCCGGCCGGGATCGCCCCGCTGGACTTCTCGCTCGCGGGGGCCGGGGCGCTCGACGTCCGGATCAGCGCGCCGGACGGGACGGAGCTGCGCGTGCGCGGCAAGGATGCGACGCGCATCCCCGCCCGCCGCTGGCGCCCGCTCCTCGACCGCAGCCGCGGCGATTCCCTCCGCATCACGGTCTGCGCCCGCATCGACGGCCGCTGGAAAGCGTTCGAACCCTTCGGCATCTTCGTCTCCCCGGACCCCATCGACTACGGCCTCAACTTCCGCATGCTCGAGCCCGGGTACGAGCTCTACAGCAAGATGGGCATCTACGAACGGGAACTCGGCAGCTTCCGCCAGCACGCCCTGCTGGAAAACACCCAGTTCGACGGCTGCGTCAACTGCCACGCCTACAACCGCGGCGACCCCTCGCGGATGAGCCTCCACATCCGCGGCGAACACGGCGCGACCCTCCTGCAGATCGACGGCCGCCTGACCGCCTACGACACCCACACGGACGAGTCCCTCGGCCTGTGCGTCTACCCCTACTGGCACCCGTCGGGCGACTACATCGCCTACGCGACCAACACGACCCGCCAGAGCTTCCACGTCCAGCCGGACAAGCTCATCGAAGTCTTCGACCACGCCTCCGACCTGCAGGTCTACGACATCCGCAACAATCAGATCATCACCGCCCCGCAGATCAAGCAGGAGGGCCTCTGGGAGACCTTCCCGGCCTTCTCCCCCGACGGCCGGACCCTCTATTTCACCGCCGCCGAGGCCGTCGCGATCCCGGAAGGGCTGACGCAGTCCCACTACAACCTGATGAAAGTCAGCTTCGACCCGCAGACCGGCCGGATCGGCCACGATGTCGAGACGCTCATCGACGCCGCCGCCCTCGGAAAGAGCGTCGCCTTCCCGAAACCCTCCTTCGACGGCCGCTTCCTGGTCTATACCCTCTGCGACTACGGGACCTTCCCGATCTGGCACCACGAATCCGACCTCTGGCTGCTGGACCTGGAGACCGGGGAGACCCGGCCGCTGGACGAAGTCAACAGCGCCGATACCGACAGCTACCACGACTGGAGCGCGAACTCCCGCTGGCTGGTCTTCTCGAGCCGCCGGGACGACGGCCTCTTCACCCGCCTCTACATCGCCCACATCGGGGAGGACGGCGTCGCCGGGAAGCCCTTCATGCTCCCCCAGCGCGACCCGGAACGCTACTACCAGGACCTCTTCCTCTCCTACAACGTCCCCGAATTCGTGACCGGACCGGTCCGCCTGGACCAGGTACGCGCCCGGAAGATCATCAATTCCCCCGAGCGCGTCCGCTTTGGCTTCCGTTGGTCGGAATAATCCTAAGGAGCTGAGTTGTAAACGCTTTCCAGCGTATAGGCCGGGTCCTCCGTCGACACGGCCCGGACCATGACGCCGACCATCGCCTTGCCGTAATCGTCCAGGAACGCCCCGGTTCCGTGGTCGATGTAGCCGTGCTTCTCCGGGCCGGTGCCCGAGGCGCCGTTGTCCCAGAGGTACATCGGCAGCAGGCGGTCCGCCGCGGCCTTGCAGAAATACTCCATGTAATACGCCTGGAACGGCAGGTCGTCCGCCTGGTGGCGCGAGCAGCCCATCTCCCCGAGGTACACCGGAATCCCCCGGTCGATATACGTCTCCTTCAGCTGGTCGAAGGTCCAGACGAGGTTCTCCTCGTCCTTGTCGCTGCAGCGCAGCGCCGGCTCGGCCGTGTGGCCCCAGCGGCGGACCAGCGGGTCGCTCAGCGTGTAGTTGTACGGATCATAGTCGTGGACGGCCACCATCAGGCGGTTCGCTCCGGTATAATCCTGCGGCAGGACGAGGCCCGGAATCGTGAACAGCGGGCTCGCGGCATAGCCGGGGATGCCGAGCCAGCGGGTCGCATTCTCCCCGCCGGTGCTGCGGACCGCGTCCACGAAGGCCTGGTTCCAGTCGTTCAGGATCCTGTACTGCGCGTCCGGGTTGTTCTTGAAGGCGTCGCTCCAGCCCCAGCCGCCGTCCTGGATCTCGTTGAAGGACTCGAAGACCAGCCATTCCCCCTTGTCTGCGAAACGCTGCGCGATCTGGGTCCAGACGCAGAAAATCTGGTCCTGGACCTTCTTCGAAGTCGTCGCGCCGGAAAGGACCCTGGCGATGTCGAGCCAGTAGCTCTCGTCGTGGTGGGTGTTCACGATCGCCACCAGGCCGGCCTTTTCGGCATAGCCGACGATCTCCTCGACGCGGCTGAGCCACTTCTCCTCGAGCCGGTAGCCCGGGCCGTCGCCGATGTGGCCCTGCCAGGACGTGCAGATGCGCACGGCCTTGAAGCCGGCCGCCCGGAGGGCGTTAAACGTCGCCTGGGTGCACTTGGCGTTGCCCCAGACCGTCTCGCCGGCGATGCCGTTCGAGATGGCGTCCATGTGGTTGCCCATGTTCCAGCCGGGAGCCATCGCGTCGAAGACCTGCTGCGGGGTCAGCGCCTCCGCGCTCGCGGGCGCGACGGAGAAGGCATCTTCCGAAAGGGCGACGTCGACCTTCTGGTCGCCGCAGGCGACGGTAAGCGTCCCCTGGCGGACGGAGGCGGTCCGGTTCGCGGCCGCAAACAGGGTCACCGTCGTCTCCCGCGCGGAATCGATCGTGCCGGTCTCGACGGAAACCCAGTCGGCCGCCGTGCTGACCGTCGGCTGGATCGATGAACTGACCTTGAGGACAAACTCCCCGCCGTGCTTGGAAAAGGCGGCGGAGGTCTTGTCCACGGAGAGTTTCACCTGCGCCACGTTCTGCGTCACGGGAATCATCAGGCTCTGCTTTTCCCCGATGACCCGGATGCTGGTCGAGCGCGGCGAGGTCCCTTCATAGGAAGCCGCCGTCACCGTAACCTTCAGCGTATTGGAAGCAAAGCTCCCTTCCTTCAGGGTAATCCAGGCATCGGAGCAGCTGACCTGGGGCGGGATGCCGGAGGTCAGCGTCAGCTCCTGGCTGCCGCCCTTGGCGTCGAACACGAGTTCCGCCGGATGGGCTTCAAGCTTGACCTGCGGCTGCGGTTCCGTCGTATCTTCGCCGCAGGCGGCCAGGCTGCAGACGGCCACCGCGGCCATCAAAAACTTTCCAATCTTCATATCTTCAATTAATTATCATTCAAATACTTCCGCAGGAACATCGCGCAGCAGGCGCCCGATGTCCTCCGCATCGAATCCGACCGGCGCCTTCCCCAGGTCCGGAACATTGAAGGAGCGCAGCATCGCATCATAAAAATGGGGATCCGCCTGCGGCAGCAGGAAAGGGCGCGCGGGGGTCCCGTCCTCCGCGACGTGGCAGAACCACGGCCGGCCATACAGCCCGTCCCCGCGCTTCGACGCGAAGACGAACCAGCGGCCGTCGGAAGACCAACTGTGGTAGGTGTCCGACCGGTCGGCGTTGACCGCGTCCATCGGCAGGATTTCCCCGGTCTCCAGGTCCATCATTTCCAGGTCACACTCCCGGTGGTTGATTGGGAAAGTCCCGTAATCCGCCACCGTATAGAGCAGCCGGCGGCCGTCGGGCGAAGCCTTCGGGTGGCAGACCGAGGCGCCGCGGGCGGAGGCGCTCCAGAGCGTGTCCGCCGGGCTGCCGATCGCACCCGTGGCCGGGTCGAACGGCCGGCGGACGAGCGAATAGCGCAGCTGCGCCACCTCCGCGGGCAGCGGCCGCACCGGGGCGGCGCAGTAATAGATCCAGCGCCCGTCCGCGGAAAAGACCGGGAACGTCTCGAACACGTCCGCGCGCGCCGTTTCCGGGAAGGTCAGCATCCGGTTCGCATCGAAATCCGCGACGACGAGGTCCGACGCCGTGTCGTAAACTTCCATCCGGCGGCCCCCCACGGGGTGCATCGCCGGGATGATGGTGTTCGTCGAAAAGATGCCGTAGCGTCCCTCCGGGTGGATTTCACCGTACACGGTCGGGGAAATCATCGACGAATCCCGCAGCGCGAGCTTCCGGAGCTTCCCGTCCCGCTGGAGGATGGCGCCGCCGCCTTCGCCGCGCAGGTAGAACAGCGACAGGTCGCCCCGCGCACGGGAATGGATGTGGCAGTTCATGCAGCGGTTTCCGGTATGCCGCCAGTCGGAAATCACCCGCGTGTCGAAGTTTTCGAGGCAGCGCTCGACGATCTCCAGGTCGTCCCAGACCTCGAATCCCGGCTCGATCAGCCGGTAGGTCAGATACGGGTCAATCGGGTCCGCGCTGACGCGGAAGGCCCACCGGACCTCCACGTCGCCGGTCCGCGAAACGACGGAAACCTCCCCGCCCGCGGCCGCCGCAAGCAGCTCCTTCCAGCGCCGCTCCTTCCAGACGACCTCCCGCCCGCGCAGCGTGCAGGAAACATCCCCGGCGGAGAAGGTCGTCGCGAATCGGCCCCGTCCCGGCGCGGTATAATAGAAATTCAGCGGCGCCAGGTTGCACGGGACCGTGACGTCCCGGTAATCCGGATACATCAGGGAAGGCCGGTCCGTGCCTTCCCCGACGGGACGCACCTCGGCCATCCTGCCGCAGGCGCAGAGCAGCAGGAGCGCCGCTGCCAGCAGCCATCCGCCGACCCTATTCATTCCTGACAGCATAGTAAAAATAGTACCAGTAGGTGTTCCTGAATTCTCCGAGATTGCGTCCGGACCCGCCGTCGCGCCGGTAAACCGTGACGAAGCGGTTGAAACGCTCCAGCGTCTCCGCCGCGATATGGTAACGCACCAGGTTCTCTTCGTTCATCCCGCCTTTCGCGGCCAGCACGATCAGCATCGCCTCCTCATAGAGCCGCGAAGCCGTCAGCGCCGGCACATAATCCCCCACGAACGCATCCAGGTCCTTCGTCAGCAGGTCGTAGCACAGCAGGTAATCCAGCGCCATCCGGTTCCCCGGATTGGCGTTCAGCAGGAGACGCAGGATCAGCGGCACCTGGTCCATCCCGTGGACCACGTCCAAGGCCGGCAGCAGCGCCCGTTTCCCTTCGATCCGCCGCTCCACCGCAGGCGTCCATGCCCCCGGCAGCCGCTCCTCCGCCCACTTCCGGTCCCGGCGCGGACCGTCCAGCAGCATCCGCAGGAACTTCGACGCGGCCTCCCTATCCCCCGTGACGAGGTTCGTCTCCGCCAGGCGCCGCACATAGCGGGAGCCCTTATGGGCCGGCGAGAAAATCAGCCCCAGCATCGCGTCCCGCTCGGCCATCACCATATCCCCCAGCGCGAACCAGACATCCCCGGCGCAGCCGATCACGAACGGCGTGGAGTGCTCCCCCACCGGGAGGAACAACCCCCGTTCGAAAGGCTGGTAATAGTCCAGCAGGCGGTCGGGCAGCTGCCCCCGCATCGCATTCGCAAGGTTGTAATAATAGGTCCCGACCTCGGACGTCCGGTCCTCCGCCGCCAGCGCCGCGACCCGGTCCCAGTTTTCCAGCGAGGATTCGACGGCAAGCCCCATCGCCAGCTCGGAAATCCCGTCCGGCCGGCCCCAGGCCTTCCGCGCCTCGCGCAGCGACAGCCCGTTCTGGGCGGCGTATTTCCGGAAATACGGATGGCGCAGCAGGAACACGGCCTGGGCCGCCCCGACGGCGAGCGCCGCCGCGGCAAGCACGATCCAGACTGTCCGCAGGGCCTTCCGTTTCATCGCCTACTCCTCCATCGGCAACGGGAACATCCGGAGCAGGAATGCGCCGGCGATGCTGTCCTCGCCCAGCGCGAGGGCCATCCGGCGCGTGTGGTTGCGGTACGCGCGGCGCGCGGAATCCGCCTGCTCCTTCAGCCCCGCATTGCGGAGATCCGCATATGCCCGGTTGCTCGCGATCGTCAGGTCCTTCCAGACCTGCATACTGTCATTCTGCGGCGTCCCGCCGGCGCTGCTGTCCGGTCCGATGGTCACATAGATATCCCCGGGCTCGGTCGGGACCAGCAGGTTCTGTCCCTTGTCGCGGTGGTACCGGTCGAGGCGGAGGGTACACATCCAGTGTTCCCTGCCGCGGAATTGGAACTCGTGGTTGTGGATCCGGACAGAGTCGACATGCTCCGGCTCCTCGTGGCCCACGGGCACGAGAAAGATCTGCACGCCCTCCAGCTCATTGGAGGTTACGCGGCCGTGGATGCGGTATTCGTCGCGTCGGCCGCAGGAAGCCAGCAGGACGGCCGCGCAGGCCGCCAGGATCAGGATTCTTTTCATGGTTTCACCGTCGCTTGGACACGCTCGTCCGAAAACACTTCCCGGTAGACGCCGCGGGTATCGAATTCGACCCGTGCCTTCGTGAAATCCGGGACATTGAACGAATAGAGCGTATTGTGGTAGTACTCCCGGGGGTTCTCCTGCGGGAGTACGAAGGGTTTCGTGCAGCGGCCTTCCGCGTCGATCGAGGAGAGGTAGACCTGGACGTACAGACCGTCGGCGCGGCGGCTGGAGAAGAGAAACCAGCGGGAGTTGGAGCTCCAGTTGTGGAAGCTCTCCGAGAAGTCGCTGTTGACCTCGTCGATCGGCCGGGTCTCCCCGGTCTCCAGGTCCATCAGCCAGAGGTCCGCCTCCTTGTGGTCGATCGGGAAGATGCTGAAATCGGCCTTGTTGTACATCAGCCAGCGGCCGTCGTAGGACGGGCGCGGGAAGGTCACGCTGTAACCTTCCGCGCTGGCGGGAATCACCGTCTCGATCTCGCCGATGCGGCCGGTCTGCGGGTCGAAATCCGCCCGCATCAGGTCGTACTTGATCTTCTCGACCTCGCGCGGGACTTCATACGCCTTGGCGCGCAGGTAGTACAGGGTCCGGCCGTCCGGGGTGAACGCCGGCGTGCTCTCCAGGTAGTCCGGGTCCGTCAGGCGCGGATCCACGACCAGGGAGAGGTCCTGCATGTCGACCACGACCAGGTCGGATGCCAGGTCGAACACCTCGATCAGGCGCTGGTCGCCGGTCCAGAAGGACTGGCGCACCGGGTTGATCGAGCCGGCGAACCAGCGGCCGCCGGGATGCCAGTAGCAGTAGGCGACGTTGCCGATGGTCTCCTCCGTCTTCGTCGTGACCCACTCCCGCGCGCCGTCCTGCTGGATCAGCGTCGCGCCGTGCGCGCCGCGCAGGTGGAAGAGGAACTGCGACGGGTCGGTCGCGTTGGCGGTATGGCAGCCCACGCACTGGCCGGGCGTCAGGGTGCTTTCGATGATCGGATCCTCGTCGAAATTGTGGATGTTCCGCTGGTAGATGCCGATCCGGCTGTAGGTCGTATAACCCGGCGGCATCTTGCGGTAGGTCAGGCCGTAATCGGTCAGGGGCGCATCGCTGACGTACATCACGAAATCGCGCCACTGCGTCCAGCGCCCGTCCCTGCGGCCGAGCACGGTAAAGGTCAGTGTCCCGCCGGCATTCCGCTCCGTCAGCGTATGCCAGGCGCGAATCGGGAACTTCGCCCAGCGGCCGCGGACCCTGAGCGAGCCGCCTTCACTGCCGCTGACGCGGACATAGACGCGGCTGTACTCCGCGGGCAGGTTGAAATTCATCGGAGCGATGCCCGCAGGGATTGTGACGCCGGCATAGTCGGGGTAGATCGCCGGGAGTTCCTCCACAAAGGCGGTCGGCCCGGAACAGGCGGCCAGCAGCAGCGCAGCCAACAGCAGCAGGAATCCCCTTCTCATTGCGCACCCTCCTTTCCTTTCAGCCGCTGCCAGGCCGTGTAGTACTCCGCCGCCATGAAGTTGCCTTTTTCCTGGTTGTAGAGGAGCGCCATCATCGCGTCCAGCGCGCTGTAATTGGTAATGAAATCGTCCTTGAAACGGACCTGGCGGATATACGAATAGACCGGGTCCGCGGCGACCAGCGCCCCGTCCGGGATCAGTTCCTTCTTCTCTTGCGCCCAGCGGCGGTAGAACAGGCTCTTCTCCAGGATGTCGAGGTACTTCCCCGCCCGGTCATACCAGCCGTTCACGATGTTGCACTCGGCGATCCGGCGCATGAAACGCCCGCTCTTGCGTCCGTTCTGGATCGACGCCTCGAGGTCGAAGCAGTACTGCAGCGTGATGTTGGGCATGCCCATCATCCAGAGCAGCTCGGCGGAGGTGATGTCGGACAGGTTGTCCCGGATCGAAGGGAGCACGAGTCCCTCCGTCCCGCACTGGTAGAATTCGTCGAGGCGATCCTGCAGCTGCCCCTGCGTAAAGAGGCAGAAGTTGACCGAGCAGGCGCTGACCGCGTTCCGCGGCTGGTAGCGCTCCGCCCGCCGGAGGACTTCCGGGTAGCGTTCGTGCCGGATCAGCCAGTCGTAGGCCAGGACTTCGAAGGTGTCCCTGTCGTAGGCGAGCCTGACCCCGCCCCAGGTCCCGGCAACCAGCAGGACGGCAAATACGCCTGCCGCGAGCCGCGGGCTGTGCACTTGCAGGTGCAGGCCGCAGACCAGGATCACCGCCGCCGTCACGAGCGGAATCACCCACTGCAGCGCCGGCAGGGATTCGACCAGCCGGTAGTAGTTCAGCCCAAAGAAAGCGTCCCGCGGCGGATACTGCGCCGCCAGCAGCCTGTACTCCACAAACGCCGTCAACCCCGTCCAGAGTATCAATGTGGCAGAAAAAACTATTTTCCTGAGATCGTCAGAAAAATGCCGCCTCAGAAAAACAGTTTTTTCTGCAGAATCTGAAGCGTTTGCAGCGGAAGTATCCGTTGAGAAAAATAAACCCCAAAGGGAGACAATGACCGGGATGGCGGAGAGGGGGCCGAGGAGCCACCAGGCGAGGGGGATCAGCCAGAGGCGGTGCCACCCTGCCTTTTTGAAGAGCGGGCACAGCGCGACGGCCAGCAGCAGCGCGACGGGGAAACTCGCCAGCACCTCCACATCTCCCTGATAGACCAGCACCAGCAGGGACGGCACGAAGCTCAGCAGATACAGGCTGCGCTCCTCCGGCGCCCCGGCGGCCCGCCAGACGGCCCGCTGGAGCAGCACGGAAAGCAGCGCGAAAACCAGCGCCCCGGCCGCCCGCAGGTAGCAGAACTGGACCAGGAACTCCGACAGCCAGTCGGCGAATCCGCCCGGCAGCGCCATCCGCTCCCGGAAGTAATCCCAGCTGAAAAGGAACAGCTGGTTCTGCTCCTGGTAGCTGAGCGCCTGCGGATAAGCCCACATCCAGAACGCGAACACCGCCGCGCCCAGGACTGCCGTCGCCATCGCTTTGAAGCCCTTGTCCATACGGATACAAAAATAGTAAAAAAAACAAAGGCAGCCGCGTTCCCGCGACTGCCTTTACCGTATCGAAGCGAAGAATTATTTCTTCGGCTGGAAGCGCCACCAGGTGCACTCGCCCCAACCCCAGGCTTCCTGGCCGTTGCGGCAGATGAGCGTCATCATCTGGCCGTCCACATAGACGATTTCATACTCGTTGGCTCTCTTGCCGCCGGAGTTGATGATGAACGGGAAGAGGATGCCGGAGTCACCTTCGGTCACCAGGTCGCCCATCTTGTAGCCCGCCTTCCAGTCGAAGTTCTCGACCGCATAGGAGGAAGAGGCGATCTTGTTTCCGTCGGCGTCATAGGACGTCACCGCACCGTTGTCGCTGTCGAACACCATATAGGCATCGCTGCTGCCGTAGCCGTAGGCGACGCCGCCGGCATGCTGGATCTGCTCGGTCTCCAGGTCTTCAGGCACGCAGCCCCACCAGAAGCCCGGGATTTCACCCGCGGCGAGGTTGGCGCCGTGGCCGGGATCACCGATATAGCCGGCGTTGCCCCAGGTAGAACCTTCGATCGGGTACCACGTCCAGGCGCGCTGGCCGCCGCCCGCGAGGGCCGCATCCGGGTCGGAGGCGTTCTTGAAACGCCACCAGGTGCACTCGCCCCAGCCCCATTCAGCATTGCTGCCCTTGTAGATGAGGGACATCATATTCTCGTCGACGTAGATGACCTCGAACTCGTTGACGCGGGTACCGCCGGTATTGATGGAGAACGGCATCAGGATCGGAGCGCCGGTGGTCTTGAGGGTACCGTAGAGGTAGCTGCTCCCGCTGGGATCATAGTCTTCCAGGGAGTAGGTGCCCTTGGCGATCTGGGTGCCGTCCGCCTTGTAGGAGATGCACTCGCCGTCTTCGTTGAAGATCATGTAGGCGTTCGGATCGCCGTAGCCGTAGGCGGTGCCGCCGGTGTGCTGGATCTGTTCGGTCTCGAGCTGCTCGGGTTCGCAACCCCACCAGAAGCCCGGGATTTCACCCGCGGCGACGTTCGCCTGGTCGGCCACGCCGATATAACCGGCGTTGCCCCAGGTCGAGCCGTTGATCGGGTACCACGTCCAGGCCTTGACGCCGCTGTCACCGGTCAGGACCTTCACCTCGGGGGCGTGGTCGGCCGGAACGTACACGTTCACGGAACTGCCGAAGGAAACGACGGTCGCGTCCTGGTTGATCGTGGAGACGGTGAACGACTGGTTCGCGTCGGCACCGCGCTTCGGCGTGATGTTGAACACGCCGGAGGCGCCGGTCGCGATGACGGACGTGCTGCCGTCCGCCTTCACGACGGTGATCTGGACGACACAGGCAGGCTCCGTATGGTACTTGATATAGTTACCGTCGGCCTGCGGGACCGTGCATTCGGCATCGGCGTACTGGCCGTCAATGACAAAGGCGCTCTGAAGTTCGGTCGAAGTGCGCTGAGGGCCCAGGTCCGCCTCGGGGGTCGAGAGGATCTCAGGCTCGCAGGCAGCCATCAGCAGCCCCGCCGCCATTGCAAGTGTGAAGTAAAGTATCTTCTTCATAATTCTTGTCTTTTTCAGTTAGATAGGGACTGCTACCAGCCTGCGAATTCATATTCGGGGCCCCAGCCTTCATTCTGGGAATACCGGTATTCCTCGCCGGCGCCGGCGGACAGGGCAATCTGGGACGCGGGAAGCGGCACGAAGCCCTTGGTCGCCTTGTAGCGCGCACCGTAGCCTCCGTTGTACTTGGAGGCGTTGTTGGTATCCTGGACACCGTTGGTCCAGATCTTCACGCCCTGCTGCTTCTCCAGGGCCGCCACCGCATATGCCTCGCCGTAGCGGCGCATATCGTTGAAGCGGACGCCTTCGAAGGCGAGCTCCCAGCGGCGCTCGTTGCGGAGGTTCTCCTCATTGAGCGGCTTGCTCGGCAGGCCTGCGCGGGCGCGGACCCGGTCGAAGGAAGCCTGGTTGCCGTTGATTTCGGCATCCATCAGGAGCACCTCGGCGAAACGGATCATGATCATGTCGTTCACGCAGTTGCGCTGCATGTCATCTTCCGCGCCGGAGCACCAGGTGATGCCCGGATACATCGCGTTCGTGAAGGAGCACCAGTAGGTACCGTCTCCCTTGGCGGCGACGACAGGCATGACCTTGGTCTGGTAGTAACCGGTCTCCTGGATGAAGGAGTCACCGTTCGTACCGATCACGTAGTTGGGCCACTTCTCGATCGAGATGATGCTGGCGTCGAGGCGCTGGTCATTCGGTTCGAGGGTCTTCCAGTCCTCCACGAGGGAAGGATTGACCGGGCACATGCCCCAGCCCTGGCCGAAAGGCATCGTATCGCCGCCCACGCTGTTCTGGCCGCGGACGCCGAGGAACACGGCCATTTCGTTGGCATAGCCGACGGTCGTGCCCCAGTCCGGCTGGGTGTTGAACTTGACGACGAACATCGCCTCGGGGTTGCGGGCGCCGTCGTCCTCGACCCACTTGTAGCCCTTGCCGGCCCAGGGATTCAGCGGATCCTCGATGGAGCAGCGGTTCGTGTAGGACCAGAGGTTGTGGAAGTCGGGAACCAGGGTGTAGCCGGAGTTGTTCACGCAGTCGGTGATGTAGGCGCCGACGTCGGCCTTGGTGAGTTTCGTGCCTTCGGCGATGCTGACGCCGATGGATTCGTTCTCATAAGCCGGGAGGGTGAAGTCCGAAATGCCGTAGAAGCCGGAGGCGAACAGGTAGGCGCGGCCCATCAGGGCTTCGGCGGCGTACTTGTCGACGTGGCCGTCACCGATGGACTGCTTGGCGGGCATGATGTCGGCCGCGATCTTGCAGTCCTCGAGAATCTGGGCCCAAAGCGGCTCGCCGCTGATCTGCGGCTGGGTCGGATCGGCCTTGGACTCGACGGGGCAGGGGATGTTGCCGAACATCGAAGCGAGTTCATAGTAGTACCAGGCCCGCATGAAGAAGGCCTCGCCCATATACTGGTTGAGCTCCGCGACACCGCAGTTCGGCATCGCCTCGATCGCCGCGTTGGCACGGGCGATACCCTTGTAGCGGTCCGTGTAGAGCAGGTTATACCGGTCGCTGCCGAAATTCAGCAGGAGGTCGAACGCCTGCATCGACGGGTCGTTCTGTCCGCCGCCGCCGAGGGCGTCGTCCGAAGCGGCCATCGACCAGACATAGTGGTTGGTCAGGGCGCTGGTTCCGTCCGCACCGAAGTTCAGGATGTTGTAGATACCTGCAAGCATCTGCTGGGCGTCGGTCTCGTTGGCCGGGAAGTTGCTGCTGTCCTTGCCCCAATAATTGGTGGTGTCCAGGAAGGACTCGCAGGAAGCAAGCGAGAAAGCGAGGGCGGCAACGGCCGCAAGTTTCATGATTCTTTTCATAACGCTTTCATTCTTGATTATTTAACGATACAGACAGCAACGCGGTTGGACTCGGGGCTGCGGGAAGCGTCCCGGTCGCCGCCGGCGGCTGCGCTGATGATGCGGGAAGCGGCGATGCCGGCCTTCTTGAGCATGTCAATGACGGTCTGGGCACGCTGCTCGGAGAGCGTCTGGTTGATGGAGGCGGTGCCGGTGCCGCTGTCGGCGTAACCGGTCACGGTGATCTTCGCATCCGGGTTGTCCTTCAGGATCTGGGCGATCTGGCCCAGCTTGAAGGCCTCGTCCGGACGGATCTCCGCCTTGCCAAGCACGAAGTAGAGGTCATCGGTGTAAGGACCGACGAAGGTGGAGGCGGGAACCTTGACTTCCTTGATCACTTCCACGGGAACTTCCTTGACACGCTCGACGAGTTTCTCGACGATGCGCTCAGGGATGTTGTAGTTCGCCGGGGCTGCAGCGTCGGTCGTCTTGCGGTTGCTGCCGTTGAACGTGATGTTCACGCCGGCGATATACGTCCGGGCCTGCGGATAGAAGCCCAGGTCGATGCCCTTGGCCCAGCCGGCGAAACCGGCGGAGGAACCGACCTCAGGATCGAGACCCATGTACTTGGTGAAGACGAACGGGTTCTGGGCCTGGACATAGATGCGGAACTGGCCGAACGGAGCCTTCTTCCAGGCGCGCTTGAGATCGTAACCGAGCGTGGCGGTCTGGATGCGGAAGAAGTCGGCGTTCTCGATGAAGATGTTCGAGTTGTTCATGAAGTTGTAGTTCGTTCCGGCGACGAGGCGCGGGTACCTGTTGGAGGTACCTTCGCCGTGCCAGTACTTGTACACCTCGGTCGTATAGTTGTTATACTGGCTGTCGGAGTAGCGGCGGTAGGAACGGAAAACCTGGTGGCCGAACATGCCGTAGCCGCTGACACCGAGGTCGAAGCCCTTGAAGTAGACGGAGAAGTTCAGGCCGACGTTCCAGTCCGGGTTCGGGTTGCCGGTCATGGTCTTGTCGCTGCTGTCGATCTTGCCGTCACGGTTCCGGTCGACGAACTTCAAGTCGCCGGGAACGACGTTCTCGACGATGGTGCCGAGGCCCTGGGCCTTCCAGGCGTCGATCTCGGCCTGGTTCTGGAAGACACCGTCGGTGTCGTAGGTCCAGAAGTAGCCGATCGGGTAGCCGACCTGGGCGCGGAAGAGTTCGTCGATACCCTGGACGACGGAGCCGGGACCGTGGAAGATGCCCTCTTCGTTCGCGATGCGGGTAACGATGTTCTTGTTGTATGCGGCGTTCACGCCGAAGCTGTAGGAGAAGTCCTTGCTGCGGGCGTCGCTCCAGTTGAAGGCGATCTCGTAACCGGTGTTGCGGACGTCACCGCCGTTGATGTACGGGGCATCCAGGCCGTAGTGGCCCATCACCGGGGCGTTCACGAGCCAGTCGCGGGTGTCTTTCTGGTACCAGTCGAACACGACGTTCAGCCGGTTGCGGAAGAAACGGGCGTCAAAGCCGAGGTCGAGCTGCTGGGAGGTCTCCCAGGTCACGTCCGGGTTCGCCAGCTTGTTGGCGAAGGAACCGGTACCGGAGTTCGTCGAGGTAGGACCGGTATAGAAGGAATAACCGCCCGTAGGCTCGCCGACGGCGACCGTCGCGAGGTACTGGAAGTTGTCGATGGCGCAGTTACCGTTCTGGCCCCAGCTGCCGCGCAGCTTGAAGAAGTCGATGGCGCCGACGTTCCACCAGTCTTCGTTGGAGATGACCCAACCGGCGGAAACCGAAGGGAAGGTACCCCAGCGGTGGCCGCGCATGAAGTTCGAGGAACCGTCCCGGCGGAGGATCAGGGTCAGCATGTACTTCTCGGCGTAGTCGTAGTTGATACGGCCGAAGAAGGAAGCCAGGCCGCTGTCGCCCCAGGTCGAACCGCCCATGTCATCCTTGGAAGGATCGCCGGACGTGTTGCCGACATAGGCGTACTTCCACTGGTTCGGCCAGAGGACGCCGCTGTTCTGGGCATTGACGCTCTCGCCGAAACCGCTGTGCTCGAGGGTCGAACCGACCATGACGTCGAAGTGGTTCTGACCGGCGTTGAACAGCCAGTTGACGGTGTTCTCCCAGGACCAGCTCCAGCCGGCCCAGCCGGACTGGCTGACGATGTCGTTGTCACTCTTGTCGTAGTCCGTCAGCTTGAAGGCCAGCGTATAGCCGCGGTAGCTGCCGGAGTTCATCCGGTAATTGAACTGGCTCTTCCAGGTCAGGCCCTTGACGGGCTGGACGCGGATGTTGCCGGACATGTTCAGGGCGTAACCGTGGTTGTCATTGTGGCCGCGGCGGTAGTACAGGCCGGCGACCGGGTTGCTCGTATACGGATCGAGGTTCCAGACGCCGAGGTTCTTCAGGTCGTTGTACTCCGTGTAGGAGCCGTCCGCATTGTAGACGGGGACGAGCGGATTGCCGGAAAGGCCGTTGTAGATGTCGTTCCAGTACATGTCGCCGGTACCGACCGTATTCTGCTTGGTCTGGACGAAGGTCAGGTTCTCACCGACCGTGATGATGTCCAGTCCGTCCTTGCTCCAGATCACGTGGTCGGAATTCAGACGGACGGTGACACGCTCGTACTTGGAAGCGGCCGGCTTGCCGAAGATACCTTCCTGGCCGGTGTAGCTCAGACCGAGGGAGAACTTGGAGATGTCAGAACCTCCGATGACGTTGACCGCATGGTTCTGGGTCGGGGCGTTGGGGTTGCGGATCTCGTCGAGCCAGTTCGTACCCTTGAAGGAACCGTCCTTGATGCTGTTGTAGAGGGACGGGCTCAGGATCGAAGCCCAGTCGGTCAGCGGACGGCCCATGTTGAAGTTGATCTGGTCCTGGATGTCCATGTACTGCTGGGCGTTCAGGGGCTCGGTCATCCGCTGGACGTTCTGGATACCGTAGTATCCGTCGTAGGTCACGGTGTAGCTGCCTTCCTTGGCCTGCTTGGTCGTGATGAGGATGACGCCGTTCGCACCGCGGGCGCCGTAGATGGCGGCGGAGGCCGCGTCCTTCAGGACGTCGATGCTCTCGATGTCGGACGGGTTCAGGGAGTTGATGTCTCCGCCGGTGACACCGTCGATGACGTAGAGCGGCGCATAGGAGCCAATCGTACCCATACCGCGGATGTTGACGTTGTAGCCGTCACCCGGCTGGCCGGAGGCGTTCATGATGCTGACACCCGGGGAGGAAGCCTGCATCGCGCCGAGGGCGCTCGTGGAGTTGATCTTGACGAGGTCGTCACCCTTGACCTGGACGGTCGAACCGGTCACGAGCTTCTTCTTCTGGACGCCGTAACCGACGACCACGACCTCCTCGAGGAGTTCCGTATCGTCTTCGAGCGTCACGTTGAAGGTCGTGCGGGTGCCGACAGGGATGACCTGCGTCTTGTAACCGATGGAGGAAATCTCGATCGTCGCGCCCGGACGGACGTTCAGGACGAAATTACCGTCAAGATCGGTAATCGCACCGTTGTTGGTGCCGCTTTCAATGACGCTCGCTCCGATGACGGGGCCGACGGCATCGACGACCGTACCGGAGATCCGGACAGTCTGTGCCAGCGCGGCTACGCCGAGCAGGAGAAACGCCAGAGAAGCAATCAGTTTACCTTTCATGCTACGTTTTTTAGGTTAATGATTAGAGTTGTACCAAAAGTTTTTCTTTCACTTGTTATAAAAATAACCGCTAAAGGTAGAATCTTTTTTGATTTTCCGCAAATTTTAGCGCCCGAGATTCTTGTCGATAAGCCGATTCAGCCTCCGGACGGAATCGGCCGTCGCGAAGCCGTCGGGCTCCGTATGGAGGCAGTAATCGACGAGGCGCTCCACGCTGGAGGTCGCGACGTGCATCCGCGTATCGGAGGAGGCGTAGTAGATGAAGACGCGGCCGTCCGGGTCGGCGATCCAGCCGTTGGAGAAGGTCACGTTCATCACGTCGCCGATGTACTCCTCCCCTTCCGGGGCGATGAAGAAGCCCGCCGGGGCGGCGATGACGCGGGTCGGGTCGTCGAGCGCGGTCATATATAAATATAGGACATAGCGCAGGCCGCTCGCGCAGCCGCGGACGCCGTGGGCGAGGTGGAGCCAGCCCTGCGGGGTCTTGATCGGTGCGGGGCCTTCGCCGTTCTTCACTTCCGTGATGGTGTGGTAGTGGCGGGCATTGATGATCTTCTCGTCCTTCACCACGGCGGCGGTGATGTCGTCGATCAGGGCCCAGCCGATGCCGCCGCCGCTGCCAGCGTCGATGAAACCATCCTGGGGACGCGTGTAGAGGGCATATTTGCCGTCCACAAACTCCGGATGGAGGCAGACGTTGCGCTGCTGCGAGGCGGACTTCAGGTCCGGGAGGCGCTCCCAGGTAAGGAAGTCCTTCGTGCGGGCGATGCCGGCCGCGGCGGTCGCGGCGGAGAGGTCGCCCTCCGCGTCATGGTCCTTGCGCTCGACGCAGAAGATGCCGTAGATCCAGCCGTCCTCGTGGGCGGTCAGGCGCATGTCATAGACGTTCGTCGCGGGCTCGCCCCACTCGGGCATCGTGACGGGGCGGTCCCAGAAGCGGAAATTGTCGACCCCGTTCGGGCTTTCAGCCATCGCGAAAAAGGACTTGCGGTCCGCGCCTTCGACGCGCACGCAGAGGAGGTATTTGTCGCCCCACTTGATCGCGCCGCTGTTGAAGGCGGCGTGGATGCCGAAGCGTTCCTCGAGGAAGGGGTTCGTCTCCGGATCGAGGTCATAGCGCCAGAAGAGGGGCGCGTGGGCCGCGGTCAGGACGGGGTTCTCGTATCTTTCATAGACGCCGTTGACGTAAATGGCGGCGTTGCGCTTCCTCAGGAGCGCTTCGTGGTCCTTCCGCAGGACCTTGAGTTTTTCCTGGAAATCCATGGCGGTCTTATTTGGAGAGTCTTGCGATAATCTCATAGCCCATGCGGCTGTTGTGGTAGGGGCAGTTCCAGGTGCTGGCTTTCATTTCCTGGAGCTTGGGGGTGTTGTCCTCGTTGAGGTTGCAGAACCAGCCGCCGTTCTCGCGGTCGATCAGGTACTCCTTGATGAAGCCCCAGGTCTTCACGGCCTGCTCGAGGTAGCGGTCGTCGCCGGTGATCTGCCAGGCGTTGATGCAGCCGACGACGGTCTCGTTCTGGCACCACCAGGCCGCGAAGGACTGGTAGCTGCCGTCGCCGCGCTTCTCGTACATCATCGCGTTGTCGGGGCGGAGGCCTTCGTCGAGGGCGGTCGAGCACATGTCGACGGCCTGTTTGCGAATCTTCTCGATCAGGGCCTTGTCGCCGAGGACCTCGGCGGTCTCGCAGAGGAGCCAGGAGGTCTCGATGTCATGGCCGTAGGAATCGGCGTTGTTGAAGCTGTTCCAGTCGCGGTCGCAGTAGAGGATCAGGTGGTGGGTCTCGGCGTTGTAGAGGTGGGTCTGGAGGATTTCGACCAGTTCGAAGAGGCGGTCGCGCAGGACCGGATCGGGCCAGACGCGGTAGAGGTTGGTCAGGCCTTCCATCACGTGGATGTGGGTGTTCATCGTCTTGGTCACGGCAGGGCGGCCCGGGCGCGGCGTGGGAAGCTGCCAGTCGCGGGTGAAGCCCTCGATGTAGCCGCCGCCCTGCGCGGCGTCATAGATGTGGGCTTCGAAGTCGCGGAACAGGCCCACGGCCGCTTCCAGGCTCGCCTGGTCGCCGGTCGCGCGGTAGTGCTCCGAGAGGGCGTAGATGCCGAAGGCGATGCAGTAGGTCGACTTCTGGGTCTGGGAAGGTTCGCCGTCGGGGGTCAGCTGGTAGAAGGAGCCGCCGTACTCCGGGTCGATGAAATGGGCGCGGTAGTATTTCGCGGCGCGGTCGGCGAGGGCCTTGTATTCCGTCTTCCCGAGCACGCGGTAGGCGCTGGAGAAGGTCCAGAGGATGCGGGCGTTCAGGATGCCGGCGCGGTCCGCCTCCATCACGGGCGTACCGTCGCAGCGGACTTCCCCCCAGAATCCGTCGGCGTCGTCGGGAACGTTCTCCATCCACCAGGGCAGGAGGTTGTTCTCCAGGTCGTCGACGATTTCGGATTTGAGCTGTTCGGCCATTTTCTTCTGGGCGGACTTGCAGGAGCCGGTCAGAACGAGGCAGGCGGCGAGGGCCAGGACGAGGATCAGGGTTCTTTTCATGGGTTATCGGGTAAGACGGGTTATCATTTCATAACAGAGGCGGGTGTTGTGGTAGGGGCAGTTCCACTGACTGATTTTCGGCGCGCCGGTCGGGGTCCCGTCGTCGCGGACGGTCTTGAACCAGCCGCCGGCGGCAGGATCCACGAAATGGGCCTTGACGTACTCCCAGAGGCCGCGGGCCGCGTCGAGGTACTTCTCCTCGCCGGTCAGCTGCCAGGCGTTCGTGCAGCCGATGATGGCTTCACACTGGGGCCACCACTCGTAGCCGGAGCTGAAGCCGCGGGCGCTGTGGCTGGTCTTCATCGCGCCGTCCGCGGTCAGGCCCTCCGCGAGGGCGCTGCCGAGCACGGCGAGGGAGACCTCGTTCGCGCGGGCGAGGCGGGCGGCGTCGCCGAGGGCCTTCGCGCCCTCGCCGGCCAGCCAGGAGGCCTCGATGTCGAGGCCGAAGCCCTGGGAGGCCGCGACCGGCTTCCAGTCGGCGTCGCAGTAGTTGACGTAGTGGCGGGTCTCAGGATCGTAGAAACGGTTGTTGAAGGTATCGACGAGCTCTTCGAGGGCGGCGCGGACCTCCGCGTCGGGCCAGACCCGGTAGAGGCTGGTGCAGGCCTCGACGATATGGATATAGGTGTTCGCCGTGCGGCGGCCGGCGCCCCGGTTCTCGGCGGGCAGGCTCCAGTCGCGGGCGAAAAGGTCGGTCCAGCCGCCTTTTTCGGCGTCGTGGACGTGGGCCTGGAGGTCATGGAAGAGGGTTTTCGCCGCTTCCAGGCTCTCCGCGTTGCCGGTCGCGGCGTAGTGCTCGGCGAGCGCGTAGATGGTATAGGTCTGGGCGTCGGTGTGCTTGCTGCCGTCCAACATCGCCCCGTCCGCATCGACGGACCAGTAGACGCCGCCGTAGCGCGGGTCGATGAAATGGCGGAGGATGTAGTCCGCCGCGCGGTCGGCGACCTTCTTATAGCCGCCGAGGCCGTAACGCCGGTAGGCGACGGAGAAGGACCAGAGGATCCGGGCGTTCAGGACCGACCCCTTCGGCTCGCGCCGGACGGGCGTTCCGTCGGCCTCGACGGCCCCGTAGAAGCCGCCGGACGGATCGACGGCGTACTCGATCCAGAACGGGAGGATGTTGCCGGTCAGTTCATTCTCGAATTCGGCGCGCAGGGCGCGGAGGCGCATGTCCGGGCGCTCGCGGCCCCCCTGGGGCGCCTGGGCCCGCATCCCCGCCGGAAGCAGCAGGGACAGCAGGAGGGCAAACAGGATAAAACGACGCATGGTACAACTGGTTTGTTAGAAATCCAATCGGATAAAGTTATCAATCTTTTTTGATATACCGAACAGTATCCCTACCTTTGAAGGCATGGAAAATGATGAGAAATTCATGCGGGAAGCGCTCGCGGAAGCGCGGATCGCGGCGGACGAGGGCGAAGTGCCCGTCGGCGCGGTCGTCGTCGCCCGCGGCCGCGTCATCGCCCGCGGCCACAACATGACCGAGCGCCTGGCTGACCCGACGGCCCACGCCGAGATGATCGCCCTGACCGCGGCGACCGAGGCCCTCGGCGGAAAATACCTCTCGGACTGCGCCCTGTACGTGACGCTGGAGCCGTGCCCGATGTGCGCCGCCGCGCTCGCCTGGGCCCAGCTCGGCCGCCTCGTCTACGGCGCCTCCGACCCCCGCCGCGGCTACGCCCGCTTCACCCCTTCCCTGCTCCACCCCAAGACCGAAGTCGTCTCCGGCATCCTCGACGAAGAATCCCTCGACCTGCTGACCGCCTTCTTCCAGGAACGCAGGAAATAGAAACATTTCTTTAGAAAATGAAACCTTACCAGCACGAAGTCAAGTACTACGAATGCGACCGGATGGGTGTGACCCACCACTCGAACTACATCCGTTTCATGGAAGAAGCCCGCGTCGACTGGATGGACCAACTCGGCTACGGTTTCGAGCGGATGGAGGCAGAAGGGATCGTCTCCCCCGTCGTCGCCCTCAGCTGCAACTACAAGCGGACCACGACCTTCAAGGACGTGATCGAAATCGAAGTGGCCGTGGACGGGATGAGCGACCTCAAGATCAGCTTCGCCTACACGATGCGCGTCGGCGGCAAAGTCGTCTGCACCGCCGTCAGCACCCACTGCTTCCTCGAAGCCGGCCGCCCCGTCGTCTTCCGGGACCGCTTCCCGCAGCTCTACGCCGCCATCACCGCCCCCAAGTAGCCCTGAATCAAAAAAAAACTGTATATTTGCGCCCGGAATTGAGGTATGGTGTAATGGTAGCACTACAGATTTTGGTTCTGTCTGCCCAGGTTCGAATCCTGGTACCTCAACCGAAAAAACCCCTCAGGAATCCTGAGGGGCATTTTTTATACGAAGTCCGCTTCCTGGAGGTAGCGGGCGCTTTCGGCGACGCGCTCGAACTGGCGGCCGCTGCGGACGTTTTCGTCTTCCACGAAGAAGTCTTCCATCCCGTTGGCGTGGAACTGGCGGAAAATGATTTCGTGGTTGATCATGCCGGAATCGCCCAGTGCCTCGCGGTCCTTGACATGCATCAGGATGATGCGCTCCGGGTATTTCCGCAGGTACACCAGCGGGTCGTTGCCGCCCAGGACGGCCGCGAAGCCGTCCAACTCGAAGAAGACCAGCGACGGGTCGGTCTCCTCCAGCAGGATGTCATAGATCTGGCGCGCTTCCCGCGGGTAGCGGCCCAGGGAGAACAGGGTCTCCGTGCCGCCCGGGACGACGCGCATCGCGACGTTCGGTTCGTTGTGGAAGGTGAAGCGCATGCCGGCATCCTTCACGATGCGGCCGGTCTCGTTCATCAGCTCGGCGACCAGCTGGACGTCCTCCACGCTCCGGACCGCCGGGACCGCCGCCTGGACCAGGTAGGTGATGCCCAGGGAGGCATGGTGCTCCGTGACGCGCTTCCAGAAATCCAGCACCTCTCCCCTGTTTTCCGGGGTGAACGTCCGCTGCGGCGCACGCGCGTGGGAGCTGGTGATCTCCAGCCCCGCGTCGGCCGCCATCTTGCGGTAATCCGGCAGGGGAATCGGATCGTGGAAGAGGGAGATGGAACCGTCCGGCTGGTAGCCGGCCAGCTCCAGCGTGTCGTAGCCCGCTTCCTTGAGTTTCAGGAAGCCGCCCGGGATGTCTTTCGCCAGTTCGACGCAGACGCCATAGACCTGCAGGCCGAAACGCTTGTGGCCGCGCGCGGCCGTCTTTTTTCCGGCGCCGCCGGCACAGCTGACATTCGCCATCGCCCCGGCACCCAGCAGGGACGCGCTCTTGAGGAAAACTCTTCTGTCCATACCTATCGTATTGCGATGCATTCCATTTCGATGAGCCACGTCGGGCGGCAGACCGGGGCATGGACGACGACATAGGGCGTCCGTCCCAGAAGCTGCGCGAGGCGCGGAGCGACCTTCGCATAGTCCTCGGGGTTCCGCAGGTACACCAGCGCCATCTGCAGGTCGCTGAAGCCGGCACCGGACTCCTCGAGGAGCTTGCCGACGTTCTCGACCATCCGGTCCGTCTGCCTGCCGACGTCGCCGACGTGAAGCACCTCCCCCCGGCTGTCGATCGAAGCCGTCCCGGAGATGACCGAATGGGCCCTGCCGGCGTAGTCCACGCGGACGCCGCGCTCGAAAGTCACACCGTAGAGGCTCGTCGGGCTCAGGTGGGTCGGCGCATAGAGGTAGCGCTGCGCCCCGGCCGGGAGGCCTTCGACCGCCCAGGCGTCGAGCTGCACCAGCGCCGACGGATCGACCGGCGAGCCGTTGATGCCCGTGCTGGCGATATAGTGGGTCTGGGGCGTAAGCCCCTGCGTCTCAAAGATTTCCCGGCGGGATTTCACGAGGCCCGCGTAGTTGTTGTCGATGTCGTGGACGAAGAACCAGGTCCGGACGCAGTTGTCCGGGAGGGTCATCCCGCGCTCCTCCAGGAAGGAAATGTAGCGGCGCAGGACGTCGCCGGTCTGGGCGTATGAATCGCCGTTTCCGGACACGGAACCGCCGGTCCACCAGTGCCGCTGGCCGTCGGCCTCGACAAGCGTCAGGCCCGGGGTGCGGGTCACGGCGGCGCCGCGGACCAGGAACAGCCACACGGCGGCGCCGCTGCCGTCCAGCGGGGCCTGGCCGATGTAGGAGACGGCGCCCGCCTGCGGCCGGATTTCCGCGCGCTGCGCGGCCCGGTCGGCAAGGAAGTAGCGCCGGAAGGCGACTTCCCAGCCGGGGCGTGCCGCGAGGAACGCGTCCTCGGCGGCGTAGAGTTCCGGCAGCGTGCGCGCTTTCAGGATCTCGTGCAGTTCCTCCACTACAGCGTCCTCCGGATCTCGACCACGTGGAAGGCCTCGATCACGTCGCCTTCCTTGATATCATTGAACTTGGCGATGCCGATACCGCATTCCATGCCGGCAGGAACCTCCTTGGCGGCGTCCTTGCCCCGCTGGAGCGAAGCGAGCTCGCCGGTGTAGATCACGATGCCGTCGCGGATCAGGCGCACGTCGGTCTTGTTTGTCATCTTGCCGTCGCGCACCAGACAGCCGGCGATCGTGCCGACCTTGGAGATGCGGAAGGTCTGCTTGACCTCGGCGGTCGCGGTGACTTCTTCCTTCTTCTCCGGCTCGAGCATGCCCTCGATACCGTCCTTGATCTCGTTGATACAGTCGTAGATGACGGAGTAGAGGCGGATCTCGATGCCTTCCTTCTCGGCGGCCTTGCGGGCCTCGACGGAAGGACGGACCTGGAAGCCGATGATCACGGCGTCGGAAGCCTCGGCCAGCAGGATATCGGACTCGGAAATCGCGCCCACGGCCTTGTGGATCACGTTGACGCGCACCTGCTCGGTCGAGAGCTTGATCAGGGAGTCGGACAGCGCCTCGACGGAGCCATCGACGTCGCCCTTGACGATGACGTTGAGTTCCTTGAAGTTGCCGATCGCGATGCGGCGGCCGATCTCCTCGAGGGTCATGTGCTTCTGGGTCTTGATGCCCTGGATGCGGATCAGCTGCTCGCGCTTGTTGGCGATCGACTTCGCTTCCTTTTCGTCGGCCATGACGTTGAACTTCTCGCCGGCGGCCGGCGCGCCGTTCAGGCCGAGGACGCTGACCGGGGTCGAAGGACCCGCGGCGTCGACCTTCTGCCCGCGTTCGTTGAACATCGACTTGACGCGTCCGTAGTAGCTGCCGCAGAGCATCACGTCGCCCTGGCGGAGCGTGCCTTCCTGCACGAGGACCGTCGCCATGTAGCCGCGGCCCTTGTCCAGCGAGGACTCGATCACGGCGCCGACGGCCATCTTGTTCGGATTGGCCTTCAGTTCGAGCATGTCCGCTTCGAGCAGGACCTTGTCGAGCAGCTTGTCGACGTTGATGCCCTTCTTCGCGGAAATCTCCTGGCACTGGTATTTGCCGCCCCAGTCCTCGACGAGGATGTTCATTTCGGAGAGCTGGCGGCGGATGGTGTCCGGGTTCGCGCCCGGCTTGTCGATCTTGTTGATGGCGAAGACCATCGGGACGTTCGCGGCCTGGGCGTGGTTGATCGCCTCGACGGTCTGGGGCATCACGGCGTCGTCGGCCGCGACGATGATGATCGCGAGGTCCGTCATCTGGGCGCCGCGGGCACGCATCGCCGTAAAGGCTTCGTGGCCCGGGGTATCCAGGAACGTGATATGGCGTCCGCTGTCGAGCTTCACGCTGTAGGCACCGATGTGCTGCGTGATGCCGCCCGCCTCACCGGCGATGACGTTCGACTTGCGGATGTAGTCCAGCAGGGAGGTCTTGCCATGGTCGACGTGGCCCATCACGGTGATCACCGGCGGACGCGGGACCAGGTCTTCCGGCCGGTCTTCCTGGCCGGCGCTGTTGATCTCCTCGGAAATCTCGGCGGTCACGAACTCGACCTTGTAGCCGAATTCCTCCGCGACGAGGACAATCGTCTCGGCGTCGAGGCGCTGGTTGATGGAAACCATCAGGCCCAGGCTCATGCACGCGCCGATGACCTTGATCACGGGCGTGTTGTTCATCAGGGTCGCGAGGTCGTTCGCCGTCACGAACTCCGTCACCTTCAGGATCCGCTTCTCGGCGGCCTCGGCCTCCATCTCCTCCATCGCCTTCTGCGACGCGAGCTCACGCTTCTCCTTGCGGTACTTCGCGCCGAAGTTGCTCTTCTTCGCGTCGTTCATGCGGGCGTAGGTTTCCTTGACCTGCTTCTGGATCTGCTTCTGCATCTCCTCCTGCTCGGCCTCGGTCATTTCCGGCTTGAAGCGGTCGCCGCGGTCGCGCTTGCGGCCCTTGCCGGCGTGCTGCGCCTGCTGGTTCTGGGCGCTGCGGGCGTCCTTCTTGCGCGGATTGCTGTCCGCCTCGACCTTGCCCACATCGACTTTCTGGCTGCCCTTCGAGATGCGCTCACGCTTCTTCGCGGGCTTCTTCTCGAACTGGGACATGTCGATCTTTCCGACGATCTTCAGACCGCCGGCCTCCTGTTTCGGGGCTTCCGGGGCCGGAGCCGGAGCAGGGGCAGAAGCCTCCTCAGGCTGCGGCGCGGGGGCCGGTTCGGGCTCCGGTTCGGGCTCGACGGCCGGTTCCGGTTCGGGTTCGGGGACGACAGGCTCCGGGACCGGTTCGGGTTCCGGCTCCGGGGCGGGGGCGGGTTCGGGTTCCGGGGCCGGCTCCGGTTCCGGCGCAGGCTCCGGTTTCGGAGCAGGCGCGGGGGCCGGCTTCTCGGCCTTATGGAAGATGGTGCTCTTGATGACCGTCTCCATTTCCGGCTCTTCCTCCTCCTCGCGTTCCTGGCGGCGGCCCGTCTTCTCGAGGATCTCGTTGAGCTTGATATCGACGCGCTCGGAAGCCTCCTTCATCGCGAGGTCCTTGCCGAACTGCTTCGCGACCGCCGGCATATATTCGTCGGACACTTTCGCGTTCGGGTTCTCCTCGACGTCGGCGCCTTCCTTCCGCAGGAAGGTCACGAGGTCTTGCAGGCCGATGTTGTATTGCTTGATAATTTTATTGAGTCTGATTTCTGCCATAGGTACTCATAAAAGGTTAATCTTCAAATTCAGCGCTGAGGATGCGGAGCACGTCCTCGACGGTCTCGTCCTCGAGGTCGGCGCGCTTCGCGATGTCCTCCGGCGAGAGGGCGAGCACGCTCTTCGCGGTGTCGCAGCCGATCGCCTTGAGGCGGTCGATGACCCACTCGTCGATCTCGTTCGAGAACTCGTCGAGCAGCACGTCTTCCTCCTCGGCCTCGTAATCCTTCGGGAGCTCACGCCAGACCTCGATCTCGCGGTCGACGAGCATGCCGGCGAGCTGGATGTTGCAGCCGCCGCGGCCGATGCCCTTCTTGACTTCCTCGGGCTGCATGTAGACCTTGACCTTGTCGGTCGGGGACTCGCCGAGGTCGATCGAGGAGACACGGGCCGGGTTCAGCGCGCGCTGGATCATCAGCGACGGGTTCGAAGTCCACTGCAGGACGTCGATGTTCTCGTTGCGGAGCTCGCGGACGATGCCGAGGATGCGGCCGCCCTTCACGCCGATGCAGGCGCCGATCGGGTCGATGCGCTCGTCATAGGACTCCACGGCCACCTTCGCACGCTCGCCGGGAACGCGGACCACCTTCTTCACGGTAATCAGGCCGTCCACGATCTCGGGAACCTCCTGCTCGAAGAGCCGCTCGAGGAATTCGGGCGAGGTACGGGACAGGACGATGTAGGGCGTCGTATTGTTCTTCATCTCCACGCTCTTGATGATCGCGCGGACCGTGTCGTTCTTCTTGAAATGCTCGCCCGGAATCTGCTCGGCCTTCGGGATGTGGAGCTCGTTGCCGTCCTCGTCGAGGAGCAGCACCTCCTTGGACCAGGTCTGGTAGACCTCGCCCGTGAAGATCTCGCCGACCTTCTCGGAGTACTTCCGGTAAACGTTGGCCTTCTCGATGTCCATGATCCTGCCCTGCAGGTTCTGGCGGATGTTGAGGATGCCGCGGCGGCCGAACGAGGAGAGCGGGAGCTTCTTCGTGTAGGTGTCGCCGATCTCGTAGTCGTCGTCGCCCGTTTCCGCGAACACCTGCTGCGGGGTCATCTCCGCGTTCGGGTCCTCCACCTCTTCGACGATCTCGAAGTTCTGGTAGATTTCGCAGGTACCCTTGTCCACGTTCACGATGACGTCGAAGTTGTCCGACGATCCGTAGGTCTTCGCAATCTGGGTCATGAAGACGTCCTTCAGGACGCCCATCATCACGGGACGGTCAATGTTCTTCTCCTCCTTGAAATCCTTGAAGGCGTCAATCAGGGTTACAATCTGTTCCTTTTCCATTGTTATTGTTTCAATCTATTGTTTTCAGCATTTCATCGGCCTCCGCACCGCTGATTCCCAGCGAGGTGACGGTCAGCGCATAATCTTCGACATCCCGGTCGAAGGCGGCGAGGACCGCGCGGTGGACGTGCTCGCAGTCCGCGAGCCCGACCGGCGCGTCCGCCCGGTCGATCGTGACTTCGAACACGTTCTCGTCGTCGTCAAACTTCAGTTCAACCAGCGTGCAGCCGCATTCCGCAGCCGCCGTCTCCACCACTTTCAACAAGGCTTCTTTTTCCATATCCGTCGAAATTCAGTAACAAAAAATAGGAACCGTCCGGCCCCTATCTCAATCACGTCTGCAAATATACGGAATAATTGCTACATTTGCAACCGATTCTAAAAAAAACGCATTTATGGAGTTCACAGCCAAGCAACTCGCCCAGGTCCTGAAAGGCACCGTCGAAGGCGATCCCGCCGCCACCGTGACCGGCTTCGCCCGCATCGAGACCGGCAAGCCCGGCAAGCTCTGCTTCCTCGCCAACCCGAAATACGAGTCCTACGCCTATACCTGCCGCGCCAGCATCCTGCTCGTCAGCGACAGCTTCGCTCCGAAGGAGCCCGTCTCCCCGACGCTCATCCGCGTCCCCGACGCCTACAGCGCCATCGCGACCCTCCTCAAGTTCGCCGCGGACCAGAAGAAGTCCTACCGGCGCCGCCGCAGCCTCCGCAGCAGCATCGCCTGCTCCGCGAAGCTCGGCAAAAAGGTCTCCGTCGGCGCCTTCACCCGCATCGGCAAAAACGTCCGCATCGGCGACTACGGCATCATCCACGACAACGTCACCATCGGCGAAGGCACCGTCATCGGCCGCAAGTGCCTCATCTACCCCGGCGTCCGCATCTATCCCGGCACCATTATCGGCGACAACGTGATCCTCCACGAAAACTGCGTCATCGGCTCCGACGGCTTCGGCAACGCGCCCCAGCCCGACGGCTCCTGGGAGAAGATCGAGCACCTCGGCAACGTCGTGATCGGCAACGACGTCGAGATCGGCTCCGGCACGACCGTGGACCGCGCCGAGATGGAATCGACGGTCATTGGCAACGGCGTCCGCATCGACAACCTCTGCCAGATCGCCCACAACGTCCAGATCGGCGAGAACACCGCGATGGCCGCGATGTGCGGCATCGCCGGCTCGACCAAGATCGGCAAGAACTGCATCCTTGCCGGCCAGGTCGGCATCGCCGGCCACCTCACGATTGCCGACAACACGACCATCGCCGCCCAGGCCGGCGTCATCGGCAGCATCCGCAAGCCCGGACAGACCGTCGTCGGCATGCCCGCCATCGACCTGAAACAATACATGCGCAGTTACGTAAAATTCAAACAGGCGGGCCTGGAAGAATAAAAAACCGGCATCCTTTGGCGCGTTAATTGCTGCAACCCGACACCGTATGAACCAAAACACCCTCCAGAAAGAATATACCTTCGAAGGCATCGGTCTCCACACGGGCAAATACGCCCACCTGACCCTCTGCCCCGCCCCTGAGAATACCGGCATCCGCTTCCTGCGGACCGACCTGGGCGACGGCGCGGCCGTCGAAGCCCTTGCCGAAAACGTGACCAACACGGCCCGGAGCACGACGATCTCCGCCGGAGCGGCGAAAGCCGTCACGGTGGAGCACCTCCTTTCGGCCCTGACCGGCCTCGGCGTGGACAACGCCCTCGTCAGGCTCGACAACGACGAAGTCCCGATCCTGGACGGCAGCGCCCGGCGCTACACCGAAGCGATCCTCGCCGACGGCCTCCGGCCCCAGGCCGCGGAGCGCCGTTACCTGGAACTCGAACGCGAAGTCGAAGTCCGTGACGAACAGAGCGGCGCATGGATCCGCATCACCCCCGCGGACAAGCCCTCCTTCGCGCTGACGACCGACTTCAACTCCCGCGTCCTCGGCATCCAGCAGACCCGCTGGGAGCCCGGCGACAACTACGCCGCCCAGATCGCCCCCTGCCGGACCTTCGTCTTCTTCCACGACCTCCTGCCCCTCGCCCGCCTCGGTCTGATCCAGGGCGGCGACGTCGACAACGCCATCGTCGTGGCGGAACATCCCGTCAGCGACGCGGACATGGAGGAAGTCTGCCGCCTGCTCGGCAAGCCCCTGATGAAAGTCAGCCGGGAAGGCTACCTCAACAACCTGGAACTCCACTTCCCCGACGAATGCGGCCGCCACAAGCTTCTCGACCTGATCGGCGACCTGCGCCTCGCCGGCGGCTGGGTCAACGCGGCCGTCTCCGCCTACAAGAGCGGCCATACCATCAACACCAACGCAGCAAAGGCCCTCAGAGCGGCCCTCAAACCTACAAAATGACAACCATCCATCCTCTCGCCACCGTCAGCCCGGACGCCAAGCTCGGCGAAAACGTCCAGATCGGACCCTATGCCTTCATCGATTCCGACGTCGAAATCGGCGACAACACTGTCGTCCACCCCCACGCCGTCATCTACCGCTACGTCCGCATCGGCCGCGACTGCGAAGTCTTCCCCGGCGCCGTCGTCGGCGCCATCCCCCAGGACCTCAAGTTCGACGGGGAAATCACCTATGTCGAAATCGGCGACCGCGTGACCATCCGCGAATGCGCGACCGTCAACCGCGGCACCAAGGCCAGCGGCAAGGGCATCACCCGCATCGGTGACGACACCCTCGTCATGTCCTACGTCCACGTCGCCCACGACTGCCGCGTCGGCCGCCACTGCATCCTCGTCAGCTACGTCGGCCTCGCCGGCGAAACCGACGTCGACGACTGGGCCATCATCGGCGGCAGCACCGTCGTCCACCAGTTCAGCAAGATCGGCGCCCACGCGATGATCGGCGGCGGCAGCCGCGTCAACAAGGACATCCCGCCCTACTCCCTCTGCGGCCGGGAGCCCGTCTCCTTCGCCGGCGTCAACCTCGTCGGCCTGCGCCGCCGCGGCTTCAGCGCGGAGACCATCCGCAACATCAAGGACATCTACGACACCATCTACTACCAGGGATTCAACATCACGGACGGCTGCGCCCGCGTCGAGGCCGGCTTCCCGCCCTCCGAAGAGCGCGACACGATCCTCGGCTTCATCCGGAATTCCAAGCGCGGCATCGTCCGCGCCGCCGACCTCCGCGACAAGTCCGCCATCGACTAGCCTCCCGTGAAAGTCTTCACGACCGCTTTCTGTCCGCCGGTCAGCTACATCGCAGCCATCGCGGAAGAAATGACCTTGTCCCCCGACAGGGTCATTCCGTCTGTCGTCGCGCTGGAGGCCTGCGAGCATTTCCAGAAGCAGACCTACCGCAACCGCTGCCTGATCTACGGCTCGGAAGGCCCCCAGCGGATCCAGGTCCCCATCATCCACGACGGCCACGGGAACGGCATCCCGATCCGCGAGGTCCGGGTCGATTATTCGACCCCCTGGCTCGTCCGCGCCGAGCGCGCCATCGACGCCGCCTACGACTCCTCCGCCTACTTCTTTTATTACCGGGATGAATTCTTCGCCATCCTCCGCAGCCGTCCGGAGAGGCTCTGGGACCTGAACCTGGCCCTGCTGCGCTTCTTCCTCGAGAAGACGGGCGTCCGCGCGGAGCTCCGGGAGACGGAAACCTATACCCCGGATGGCCGCGTGGACATCCACCCGAAGCGGCCGGACACGGTCCTGCGGGACCTGGGACTGGAGAAGCCGTACTTCCAGGTATTCTCCCCGAAGCACGGCTTCCTTCCCAATCTTTCGATCATGGACCTCCTGTTCAACGAAGGTCCCGGATCACTCCTTTATCTGAAAAAACGGTAGTTCAACTGCCTAGAAACGCCATCCGAGCGTCAGGACGAAGTCCGCAAGGGAGCGGTTGCTGTCGACCGACATCGAGCGGTAGCCGTCCACATAGTCGGCGTACGGATAGTACGCGACCGCAGGATATTCCGTCAGGCGCGCGGCGAGGTCCAGGAAGAACGAGCCGGGCGAGGAATAGCCGAGGCCGGCGGAGTAGGACTGCGTCGTGAAGGCGCTGCCGTACTGCGGGTCCCCCTTCCAGGTCCAGCCGCCGCGGAGCGCGAACTCCGGCGTGAGCTTGAACTCGGCGCCGACGCGGAAGGCGTTGGCTCCCCGGAGGTAGCGCGCGATGTCGGCGTTGGCGTCCTTGAACGTCTCCTTGCCCCAGCTCGGGTCGGCGTCCGAGAGATACATCCCCCGGTAGTACGTCCGCTCCCAGTCGGCGGAGACCAGGCCGAAGCCGCCGAACGTGTAGGCGAGGCCCACGCTCGTGATGCCGGGCGCGCAGAGGTTGTAGCTGTACTCGTTCTTCGGGCTCAGCTCGTTCCCGCTCTGCGAACCGCCGGCGAGGAACTTCGTCGAACCGCCGAGGCGGAAGACGTCGGTGATGTTGAAGAGGGTCGGGCTCTGGGCGGCGGCGCCGATGCGCAGGCCCGGCGCGGGCAGCCAGATGAAGCCGACCTTCGCGTAGACGCCTTCGCCCTGCGCGTCATACGTATAGGTATAGGAAGCGTCGACCAGGCCGGTCTCGAAGTCGCCGGGATCCACGGCGGTCTCGCTCAGGGTATACTTCGAATGGTAGGCGAACGTCGGCACGCCGAGGTTGACGCCGAGGAAGAACTTGTCGGAGAAGTTCATGCCGAAGTTGAAGACGAGGTCGTGCTTGTAGCCGTACTCGAAACGGTAGTATTCCTGGTTCAGGGGGCCTCCCGTATAGATGTTCGTCGAACCGTCCGGATTCAGGCCGAGGTTCTCGGCCGCACCGGCGTAGTAGTTGTTGACGCCGTCAAAAGACTCGATCAGGGTCGCGCGGCGGCCGAGGATGACGTCCCAGTAACCTCCGCCGAACTGGTTGTAGGCGCTGGCGTCGTTCAGGACGTCCGCGGAGACGTCCAGGTCGCTGGCCTTGACGGCAAGCGCGCCGGTAATCGACGTGTAGTCGTTGATACCCCAGACATTGGCCCGGTTCAGGTGGTTGTTGGTGGCGTTCGACAGGATGCCGAAGCTCATCCGCTTGAGGCCGGCGTCCGCGACGTCGAAGTTGACGACCACCCCGAGGTTCGGCATCGAGAAGCGGCTGTAGGAACTCTTGTTCCAGTCGGTGATCCCGGCGCCCGCGATCGGGGCGTAGCCGTTGTTCGTCGTGACGAGCGAAACGTTCGGGGTCAGCGTAATCTGGGAGTAGTTGCCGATGGCCGAGCCGGCCGGGTTGATGGTCACGGAACCGATGTCTCCGCCGAGCGCCGTCATCGCGTTTCCGAGGGCGACGGACCTTGCGGTGCCGTACAGGTTCTGGTCGGAAAAGAGCAGCGCGTCGTTCATGTTCTGCGCCCAGGCGCCTGCGGCGAGGATGCAGGTGAACAGTATGGAGAAGAGAGTCTTTTTCATGGCTGTGTATTTTACAAAGTTATAAGGATAGGTTGTCATCTTTAGAAAAAGGGCCCTCCGGGAGGGCCCGTTATTCTTTACCTGCCGCGGGTCGCGCCGCCGCCGCTGCTCATTCCGCCACCGCGGCTTGCGCCGCCGGAGGAGGAGCTGCCGCCGGAGAATCCGCCGCCGCTGCTGCGGCTTGCGCCGCCGCCGCTCATGCTACCGGAAGAAGACCGGCTGCTGGAGCTCGAGGAGCTGCTGCGGGTGCTGACGCTGCCGGAGGAGCGGGTCGCGGAGGATCCGCTGCTGCGGTTCACGCCGCCGGAGGAGCTGTTGCTGCGGGTGCTGACGCTGCCGGAGGAACGGGTCGCGGAGGATCCGCTGCTGCGGGTTGCGCTGCTGCCCGAGGAGCTGTTGCTGCGGTTGACCGTGCTGCCGTTGGAGGCGGCTCCGACGGGACGGGTGTTGCCGGTAGGGGCGGACGTCCGGGAAGGAGCGGTGCCCTGGACCGTGCGTCCTGCGGAGGACTGCGAACGGGTCGTCGCGGCGTTGCCGGTGGACTGGGTGCTGCGGGTTGCGGAAGCGCCGTTGGTGCTTCGGGTCGCGCCGCTCGCGCCCTGGGTCCGGCTGGTTACATTATTGTTGCTGTTCGTGCTGCGGGTTGCGGAGGTACCGTTGGTGCTCCGGGTCGCGCCGCTCGCGTTCCCGGTCCGGCTTGCGCCGGCGTTCGTGCTGCGGGTTGCGGAGGTGCCGTTGGTGCTCCGGGTCGCGCTGCTGGCGTTGCCGGTACGGCTGGTGATATTGTCGGTGCTGCGGGTGGCAGACCGGGTTGCGGAGGTCGCTGCGCCTGCCGCTGCGGCACCCGTGCCGCGGGTATCGGCGCTGCTGACGGTCCGGCGGGGAGTCAGGCGGCTCTCCTGGGCGGCAGGTCTGCCGACCGTGGAGGTCGCGCGGCCGAGGCTTCCGCCTGCGGCACCGCCGGCTGCCGTGATCTGGGCCCGGTCGTGACGGGCTCTGGCGTCATAGCGGTAGCGGTCGTGGCCGTAACCGTAGTTGTAGCCGTTGTACCATCCGTTGGGACGTCCGCCCCAGTAACCGGCGTGGCCATAGTAGCCGTAGTATCCGTAAGGATAGCCGTACCAGCCGTAGTGGCGGCCGTAGTAGCCGTCCCAGTAGCCGCTCCAGTAGCCGCCCCAGCGGGAACCGTAGTAGCCGTAGTGGTTCCAGGGATGATACCAGGTGTCATAGTACCAGTCGCTCCAATACCAGCTGTCCCAGTAGAACCGGTCCCAGTAGAAGCTGTCCCAGTACAGGCTGTAGTAGGAATAAGGACGGCGATACCAGGAATAAGGCCGGTAGTACCAGCTGTCCCAGTACCAGTAGTCGGAGTAATAGCGGGAGTACGACCAGGGCGCACTCCAGGGGTTGGTGTAGATATTGACGGTCACGCCGGAAAGGCCGTTGTCGAACCGGAAGTTCGCGGCGGCGTTTCCAGGGATCACGAGCGTATCGACGGCGTTGTCTCCGACGACATAGTAGACGGACTCATTCGTCTGGGCGATGAGGCGGTCGACGTCGTTGGAAACGGTTTCCGTAACAACAAGGGTTCCGGATGTCGGTCTATAGTAGATTCCATCCTGATATCTCTGGTTGTAGGCAACCTGGTTGTAGCGGGCGACTGAGGCACAGGAAGAGAGCACCATCAGCGCTAAAACGAGAAGTGTAATGTGCTTTTTCATGGTCGAATCTCCTATAATTTAAAAATGTGTATCTTTGTGCAAGTTTATAAATTTTACTAGACATTTACAAAAACGATACCATGGCAAAAGAAGTCACCACACGAGCTGAAAATTATTCTCAATGGTACAATGACCTTGCCCTCAAGGCCGACCTGGCGGAGCAGTCCGCGGTCCGCGGGTGCATGGTCATCAAGCCCTACGGATATGCGATCTGGGAGAAGATGCAGGGCATCCTCGACGGGATGTTCAAGAAGACGGGCGTGAAGAACGCCTACTTCCCGCTCTTCATCCCGAAGTCCTTCTTCAGCCGCGAGGCGGAGCACGTAGCCGGCTTTGCCAAGGAATGTGCCGTCGTGACCCACCACCGCCTGATGAACGATCCGGACGGCAAGGGCGTCGTCGTCGACCCGGCCGCGAAGCTCGAGGAAGAGCTGATCGTGCGCCCGACTTCCGAAACCATCATCTGGAGCACCTATAAGAATTGGATCACCTCCTGGCGCGACCTGCCGGTCCTCTGCAACCAGTGGTGCAACGTCGTGCGCTGGGAGATGCGCACGCGCCTGTTCCTGCGGACCGCGGAATTCCTCTGGCAGGAAGGCCACACGGCCCACGCGACCGCGCAGGAAGCGGAGGCGAAGGCCCACGAGATGGTCCAGGTCTACGCCAGATTCGCCCGCGAGGTGATGGCGCTGCCCGTCATCGTCGGCCACAAGAGCCCCAACGAACGTTTCGCCGGCGCGCTCGACACGCTGACGATCGAGGCGATGATGCAGGACGGCAAGGCCCTCCAGGCCGGCACGTCCCACTTCCTCGGCCAGAATTTCGCCAAGTCCTTCGACGTGCAGTTCACGAACAGGGAAGGCAAGCAGGAATACGTCTGGGCGACGTCCTGGGGCGTTTCGACGCGTCTGATGGGCGCGCTGATCATGGCCCACGGCGACGACAACGGCCTCGTGCTGCCGCCGGCGCTGGCGCCGATCCAGGTCGTGATGGTCCCGATCTACAAGACCGACGAGGAGCGCGCGGCCGTGCTCGAGCGGATGCAGGAAGTCCGCCGGGAGCTGGAGGCGCGCGGGCGCTCCGTCGAGGTGGACGACCGCGACACGGTGCGTCCGGGCTTCAAATTTGCTGAATGGGAGCTGAAAGGCGTGCCGGTCCGCATCGCGATGGGCCCGCGCGACCTGCAGAACGGCACGGTGGAGGTCCACCGGCGCGACACCCTCGAGAAGACGACGGTCCCCGTGGAGGGGCTGGACGTCTGTGTGGACGAGCTTCTGGACGCCATCCAGCAGAACATCTACGACAAGGCCCTGCAGTTCCGCGAGGCGAACGTCGAGAAGTGCGACAGCTGGGAGGAGTTCAAGACGAAGATCCAGGACGGCAAGTTCCTGCTCTGCCATTGGGACGGGACGGCCGAAACGGAGCAGAAGATCAAGGACGAGACCAAGGCGACGATCCGGTGCATTCCGATGGACAGTTATGTCTGCGAAGAGGAAGGTGTCGATATCTATTCCGGCCAGCCTTCCCACCGCCGCGTCGTCTTTGGCATATCCTATTAATTAAAAGACTGTTTTCCATGAAGACAAGCGTATGGATGGCGGTGGCCGTCATGCTGATGGCGGCGGGGATTCCGGGGTACGGACAGAGTGCGGCGGAGAAGGCGGTGAAGGATGCGGCGGACGCATTCAAGGACGCGCCGGCGGTCGCGGAGAAGCCGAACTGGTGGACGAACTCGGCGCTGATGAAGGTGGACTTTACGAACACGCAGCTGACGAACTGGGCGGCGGGCGGCTACAACACCGCGACGCTGAAGTCGTTCATCGACGCGAACGCGAACTACAAGAAGGACGACATGTCCTGGAACAACCGGCTGCAGCTCGACTACGGTTTCCTGTATTCGGCGGACAAGCCCTTCCTGCAGAAGAGCGACGACCGGATCTACCTGGAAAGCAAGTGGGGCTACAAGGCGAAGGGCGTCAAGAACCTGAACTACTCGGCCTCGTTCCTGTTCCGCTCGCAGTTCACGGACAGCTGGAACTACACGGCGCCGAAGGTGGAGGAAGCGAACAAGCAGGACTGGATGGACCTGCGGACCCTGAAGTCTGGATTCCTCTCCCCTGCCAACACCAACATCGCCCTCGGTATCGACTGGCTGCCGACCAAGTGGCTGACCATCAACGTCGCGCCGCTGACCGGCGGCTTCGTGATCGTCCGGAACGAAGAGCTGCGGCCGAAGTATTCGATGCCGCAGAACGAGGACGGGACCTATCGGCCGGCGCGCTTCGAGTTCGGTGCGCAGGTCAAGACGGATATCAAGCTGCAGGTCAACGACAACTTCAACTACACGACCCAGCTCGTCCTCTTCTCCGACTACCTCAACAAGCCGCAGAACCTGCGCGTCAACTGGGATAACCGCTTCGACTGGAAGGTCGCGAAGTACTTCTCCTTCACGGTCACGACCTACCTGATCTACGACGACAAGATCAAGATCGTGAGCGAGGCCGACCAGGATCTTTACCCCGACGGCCGCCGCCGGATCCAGTTCAAGGAGTCCCTGGCGTTCGGCTTCTCCTACACGATCGCTTCGAAGAAGAAATAGGCCGGCGCGATGCTGCAGGGCTTCCTCCGACGCATGGAAACGCTCCTGCCCGACGGCGGGCGGGTGCTCGCCGCAGTCAGCGGCGGGGCGGATTCGATGTGCCTGGCGAGCCTGCTGGAGGAAAGCGGGCTGCCCTGGGCGGCGGCCCACTGCAATTTCCACCTCCGCGGGGCGGAGAGCGACGGCGACGAGGCCTTCGTCCGCGCCTGGGCGGAGGAGCATGGCGTCAAGCTCTATGTAAAGCATTTTGAAACAGCCGCTTACGCGGAACGGGAGGGCGTCAGCATCGAGATGGCGGCCCGGGCGCAGCGCTATGCGTGGTTCGCGGAACTGTGCCGCACGGAGGGTTTCGCCGCCGTCGCGACGGCCCACAACGCGAACGACAATGCGGAGACGCTGGTCCTCAACCTGCTGCGCGGGACGGGGAGCCGCGGGATGCGGGGCATCCCGGCGGCGGGGACGCTGGACGGCGTCCGCGTCATCCGCCCGCTGCTCGGCGCGGAGCGCGCGGCGATCGAGGCGCGGCTGCGGGAACGCGGCCTCGCCTGGCGCGAGGACAGCACCAACCGCAGCGGCGAGTACCGCCGCAACCGCATCCGCGGCGCGGTTTTCCCGGTTTTCGCCGAGCTCAATCCGGGTTTTGTCCGGACGCTGAACGCGGACATCGACCGGTTGATCCAGACGGACGACATCGCGGAGGATTATTTCCAGTCCGTCCGCGGGAGCGTCGCCGCGCCGGACGGGTCGATCGACCTTGCGGAGTTGCGGGCGCTGAAGCACTGGCGCTACGTGCTCTACCGCCTCGCGGGAAGTACGCTCGGCGAAGACGCGCTGCGGTCGCTCACGGCGGCGCTGGAGCACGGCTCTCCGGCGGCGGGCAAGCGTTTCGGGCCGTATGTCGTGAGCCGCGGGAAACTGATGGAAACGGGCGCAGACGTGCCCGCAGCGCCGGTTTTCGAGGTCTTTGACCGGCCGGCGGGGTTCGATCCCCACTGCGGAAAAGGGACGCTGGTGCTGGACGCCGCCCGGCTGGGCGACGCACCGCAGGTCCGGCCCTGGGAGCCGGGCGACTGGATGGTCCCGCTCGGGATGCGGGGGAAGAAGAAACTCTCGGACCTGTTCACGGACCTGAAGTGGTCCGCGGAGGACAAGCGGCGCGCGCGCGTCATCCCCTGCCCCGGAGAAAAGGGAAGAGTCGCCGCTTTGCTCTACGAGCGCATCGACGACTCTTTCAAAGTCACGGCTGCGACGGCGCGCATCCTGCGCGTCCGCGCGGCGGAAACTACCACGGAATAACCGCGTACGGGATTCTCGCGTACATGTACTGGGGCGTCCTGCGGTTCCAGGAGCCTTCCCAGTCGAGGATGGCGGAAGCGACGGACTCCAGCGGGGTATCCTTGAACGGGGCCAGGGCGGCGTTGTTGCCGCCGAGGAGGTCCTTGAGCTGATCCATCGTGGACTTCGGCTTCGGGAACGCCTCGATCCGCCAGGCGGCGAGGTCGGGGTTGCCGGCGAGGCCCGCGGTATAGGCGAGGGCGTCGGAGAGCGTGCCGATCTCATCGACGAGGCCGATGCCGAGGGCGTCGGCACCCGTCCAGACGCGGCCCTGGGCGATCGTGTCCACGAAATCCGGGGTCAGTTCGCGGCCCTCGGCGACGATGTTCACGAAATGCTCATAGATGCGCTCGACGGAAGCCTGCATATAGGCGGTCTCCGCGGCGTCGAACGGACGCATCAGGCCGTACAGGTCGCCGTGCTGGTTGGAATTCACGGAGGTGACGTTGACGTGGGCGATGTCCTTCAGGGTCTTGCTGAAATCGGGGATCATGCTGAAGACGCCGATGGAGCCGGTCAGGGTCGTGGCGTCAGAGTAGATCTTGTCGCAGGAATTGGAGATCCAGTAGCCGCCGGAGGCCGCATAGTCGCCGTAGGAAGCGACGACGGGCTTCGCCGCGCGGAGCAGCTCGATCTCGGCCTTGATCTTCTCGGAGGCGAGGACGCTGCCGCCCGGGGAGTTGACGCGGAAGACGACGGCCTTCACGCTCTCGTCCTCGCGGACCTTGTTGATCGTCGCGGCGAGCTCCTTGCCGACCAGGCCGCGGCCGGAATCAACGATGTCGCCGTCGGCGTAGATTACGGCAATCTTCTCCCGGGCCTTGAGGTTCGGCTGGACCTTGGCGGAGACATAGGCGGGGAACGACATCGTCTTCACGTCCTTGATCGATTCCTTCACGGCGAGGGCGGTAATCTTCGCCTCGAGCTCGGAGCGGCTCATCAGTTCGTCGACGAGGCCGGCGTTCAGGAAGTCCTCGGGGAAGTTCAGCGCGAGGTTGTCGATCAGGGAGTTGAGGGTTTCGACGGAGATGCCGCGGCTCGCGGCGATGTCCGAAGCGAAAGTCTTCCAGATCGAGTCGATCATCTCCTGGTTCTGCTCCATGTTCTCGGGGCTCGAGGCATTGCGGATGAACATTTCGCCGGCGGACTTGTATTTGCCGTGGCGGATCAGCTGGACGTTGACGCCGAGCTTGTCGAGGAGGTCCTTGAGGAAGACGAGCTGGGTCGAGATGCCGTTGAACATCGTCGTACCGCCCTCATAGGCGGTCATATAGACCTTGTCGGCAGCGGAGGCCAGGTAGTAGGAGCCGGTCCCGGGATTGTCGAGCCAGGCGACGACGGCCTTGCCGCCGGCGCGGAAGTCGGAGATCGCCTTGCGGAGCTCCTCAAGGGCCGCGAAGCCGCCGGCATAGCCTTCCGGCTTGAGGTAGAGGAACTGCACGGTCGGGTCTTCCGCGGCGATATGGAGGGCGTTCACGGCATCCAGGAGGCTGACGGTCGTCGTCGAGCCGCCCTGGATTACGGCCATCGGGTCAGGGGCGCTCGCCTGCTCGGCGACGGCGAAGGAGGACATATCCATCAGCAGGACGCCTTCCTTGGGAAGGGACGGCTGGGAGGAGGCGGAGGCCGCCAGGGAGCTGAAGAACATCACCGAAAGGACCAGCATGATGATCCCGGTGAGGATGACGCCGACAATGACGGCGAAGACGGTTTTCCAGAATTTCATATCTCGTTTCTGTTGATTGCCAATAGGGGTAGCCGACAAATGTACAAAAATTGCTACATTTGTCTGCACTAACTGACGACAAATGGCTCAAAAACCGTCTATCCCGAAAGGGACCCGCGACTTCGGACCGCAGGAAACGGCCGAACGGAATTACATTTTCGATACGATCCGCAGCGTCTTCAAGACCTTCGGATACGCCCAGATCGAGACGCCCGCGATGGAGAACCTCTCCACGCTGCTCGGCAAATACGGCGACGAAGGGGACAAGCTCCTCTTCCGCATCCTGAACTCCGGCGACGCCTTCGCCGGGGCGGATTTCAGCAAGCCGCTGGCCCCGCAGGTCTGCGAGAAAGGCCTCCGCTACGACCTGACCGTGCCGTTCGCCCGTTTCGTCGTGCAGCACCAGAACGAGATTTCCTTCCCCTTCAAGCGCTTCCAGATCCAGCCCGTCTGGCGGGCGGACCGCCCGCAGAAGGGCCGCTACCGCGAGTTCTACCAGTGCGACGTCGACGTGATCGGGTCGAAGTCGCAGGTCAACGAGCTGGAGCTGGTCCAGATCGTGGACCGCGTGTTCTCGCTGCTGGACGTGCGCGTCGTCGTGAAGATCAACAACCGCAAGGTCCTGACCGGCCTCGCGGAGATCTGCGGCTTCCCGGACAAGGTCGTCGACATCACGGTCGCGATCGACAAGCTCGACAAGGTCGGCCTGGAGGCCGTCGAGGACGAGCTGCGGGAGAAAGGCCTCTCGGCGCAGGCGATCGCCGTCGTCGAGCCGGTGCTGAAGCTCTCCGGCACGACGGAGGAGAAGCTGGCCGCGATGCGCGCGCTGATGGACGGCGGTTCCGCCTCGGGCGTGGTTTCGCAGGCGGGCCTGCTGGGCCTCGATGAGTTGGAAGAACTGTTCGGGCTCATCCGTGCCGCGGGGGTGAAGAACCCTGTGGAGATGGACCTGAGCCTCGCGCGCGGGCTGAATTATTATACGGGGGCGATCTTCGAGGTCAAGGCGCTCGATTTCCCGATCGGCAGCATCTGCGGCGGCGGGCGCTATGACAACCTCACGGGCATTTTCGGGCTTCCGGACATGTCCGGCGTCGGCATCAGCTTCGGCGCGGACCGGATCTACGACGTCCTGAAGGGGCTGGAAAAATTCCCGGAGGGGCTGCGCTCCGCGACCCGGCTGCTGCTGGCGAACATGGGCGAGCTGCCCTTCATCCTGCCGGTCGCGGCCGCACTCCGCTCGGCGGGCGTCCCGGTCGAAATCTACCCGGAGGCCGCCAAGCTGAAGAAACAGTTCGACTACGCGGACCGCAAGGCGATTCCCTTCATCTCGATCAACGGCAGCGAAGAAGCCGCCGCCGGCCGCGTCAACCTCAAGGACCTCCGCTCCGGCGAGCAGCGCACCTTCGACTGCGCCGACACGGCGGCGATGCTGGCCTTCCTGAACGGATAAAACCATGGTTTCCTCCGGTTCACTCATCGCAATGGCGGCCAATGCCCTGCTGGGCTTTGCCGTTCCCGTCTGCCTGTCCGTATATCTGATACGGAAGCACCATGCCCGGCTGTCCACCATCCTGACCGGCGCCGGTACCTTCTTCCTTTTTGCCCTGGTCCTGGAAAGCCTCCTGCACCAGCTGGTCCTGAAGGGACCGCACGGGGCGGCCATCCTGGACAATACGCTCCTGTATGCCGTCTATGGCGGACTGGCCGCCGGCGTCTTTGAAGAGACCGGCCGTTTCCTCGCGATGAAGTTCCTGATGAAAAAGGAGCCCTCCGGGCCCCTTCCCGGTATCGCTTACGGCGTCGGGCACGGCGGGATGGAAATGCTGATGATCTTCGGCCTGACCATGATCGGCAACCTGGTGCTTTCGGCCATGATCAATGCCGGCCAGACGGACGCCCTCTTCGCCGGCGCTCCGGAAGATGCCGCCGCCCAGCTGCAGACGCAACTGGACCAGCTGCAGACGCTCGGCGCCGGAACCCTGCTTCTCGGGCTCTGGGAGCGTTTCTCCGCCCTGTTGCTGCATGTGGGTCTTTCCCTGCTGGTCTGGGCTGCCGTCCGCAAGGGGGGCCAATGGCTGTGGCTGTTCCCTGCCGCCATCGCCCTCCACGCTGCAGTCGACGCCGGCGTCGTGCTGCTCCAGAAGTCCGTCGGGATGGTCCCGCTCGAGCTCATCGTCACCGCAGAGGCCCTCGCCGTCGCCACGCTGGGCTGCCTGGCAGCGCGGGCGCTGCGGATGAGCCTTTCGTCGCGGTGATCTATTCGTAGCCTAATCCCTTCAGCCATTTCTCCACTTTGGCCCTGCCGGAGCGGACTTCGTGGCCATAGATGGAAAAACCGTCTTTCACGGTCGCCCCCGGGAAGGCCTTCTTTACATCCCGGACTGTTGAAGCGAGTCCGCTGCCTTCGTGGGTGGTGAAAGGGATCACGGTCTTGCCGGCCAGGTCGATGTCACGGAACAGGGTAAACATGACCCGCGGATAAGTGCCCCACCAGATGGGACCGCCGATGAAGACGGTGTCGTACCCGGAGAGGTCCGGCGCCTCGCCCTCGTAAGGCGGGAATTCGCCATTGCCGGCCTCTTCCCTTGCCAGGTTGATAAGGGGCGTATAGGCCATCCCGTCGTACTTGTGGGTGACGATTTCGTATTGGTCCGCACCGGTGATTTCCGAGATGTAGCCAGCCACGATTTTGGTGTTGCCCACCTCGATATTGCCGACACTGTAGTTGTCTCCCGCATGGGAGAAGAAGATGACGATGGATTGTAAAAGCATAAAGGCAAGTCTCATATCGCAAAGATAATCAATTAGTCCCAGAGTTCGTAATCACCCATCCAAGCCTTAATCTGGTCGTAAGTCATGGTAAAGTAGCGCTTCTCCTTGTTCAGGGCGGCAATCTGTTTCATTTCATCGTCGGAAAGCGTAAAGCTGAAGGATTCGATGTTCTCCTGGATATGGGCCGGGTTGGATGAGCCGGGAACCACGCAGAAGCCCTTCTGCAGATGCCAGCGGATGATGACCTGGGCGGCGGACTTACCGTGCGCCTGGGCGATGGCGTTGATCACGGGATCGCGGAGGATCTCGCCGTGGCTGTCGCGGCCGCCGAGCGGGAACCAGCTCTCGATCTGGATGTTGTACTTGGCCGCCATTTCCTGCCAGTGTTCGCGCTGAGCATACGGATGGCACTCGATCTGGAACATCTGGGGCTTGACTTTCGCGGGAACCACGATGGATTCGAAGAGTTCGTCGTTGAAATCGAAATCGCTGATACCGATGGCGCAGACCTTTCCCATTTCGAGGGCCTTCTCCAGTTCCTTCCAGGCGCCGTTGTAATCGCCCAGGGGCTGGTGAAGGTACACGAGGTCCAAATATTCGAGGCCCAGGCGGGCAAGCATCTTGTCCAGTTGCTTGAGCGTTACGCCTTCGCCGTACTCGTTGGGCCAGAGTTTGGAGGTGATCCAGATTTCCTCGCGGGGGATGCCGCTGTCCTTGACGGCCTGGCCCACACTGCGCTCGTTCTGGTACGCGTGTGCGGTATCGATATGCCGGTAGCCGGCCTTGAGGGCAGCGAGAACGCTGTTGTAGGTAGTCTCGCCTGCAGGGATGGAATAGACGCCGAGTCCGAACTGCGGGATGACGACGCCGTTGTTGAGGGTAAGGGTTGTCTGGTTTATGGGAAGTGTGGTGTTTTGTGCGGAACAGCAGGCCGCGGAGATCATGGCAAGAAGAATGAGGAAACGTTTCATATAGTTTGTTTTTCAGGACAAAGGTAAGGGGATTCCTACCGTGCACCGTTATCCTGAATGCGGAATGATTTACCCATTTTTCCATTTTTCACGAAAATGATTATATTTGCTTTGTTGAACAGCATAAAGCGATGCAAGACTACCTGATTTATAACACTCTTACCGATTTCGTCCTTCCGGATGCCTTCCACAAAGACTACCATATTCATCTGCTCTGCAAGTCTGGGAAGATGTCCTTTTTCTGTGGCGGCAAAGCTTTTAAGGCCACGGCGGGGGACTTTCTCATCTGGCAGATGACAACCGAATTCGCCGATATCTCATACTCTGATGATTTCGACGCAACCCTGCTGATGATTTCCAATCCTTTCCTGAGGAGGCACAATCCCGAAATGATTTGGGCGACGAAAGGATACATGTACATCAAGGAGCATCCGGTGTTTCGTCTTGACCGGGATGAGCTTGAGATCATAGAAACAGACTTCAGGCAGTTCTATCAGAGGATACGTACCCCGGGATCCCTTTTTGGAGAAGAAATCGTCGGCTCACTGCTGGCCATTCTCCTCTATGATATGTGGAATATATATTCCCGCGAGATAGAGAAGGCGGAGATTGAAGACATTACCTCGCGCCGTTTCCTGCGATTCCTGATGTCCGTCCAGGAAAACTGCCGCGAGCAGCGGGAGGTGGCCTGGTATGCCCGGGAGCTGGGCCTTGCCCCTAAATACCTCTCCGGAATCAGCAAGTCCATCACCGGCCGTCCTGCCGGGGACTGGATTGACAGTTATGCTGCGCACGAACTCCAGAAGCTCCTGTCGGACCAGCGGCTCACACTTACCGACATCGTGGATGCGATGCATTTCTCCTCCCAGCCGGCCCTAACGCGCTATATGAAGCGGGTGATGCATACAACTCCCAGCGAATTCCGCCAGAAAACAAAATAACAGAAAAGCCCGTCGGCTGCCGGTTCCCGGAAGGGCTGCTGGAAATCCAGCGGTTCATTGGTGCTTTACACCGACAGAATCGTTTTCAACCGTTGCTCAATGAATGAAGCCTGAAAGAGTAGTATCCCTTGCCGTCCAGATAGGAGAGCGCATCATCGAGAAGTGCGGTTTTCCGTTCTTCATCCAGGTCTGAATGGAAGAGGATGTCGATGAACGTTTCCAGACCGTTGGCCGAAATCTTCTCGGTTTCCACCAGATACCAGACCGGATTCTGCTGCTGCAGGACTGCATCCAGATCAAACGGGAGGCTGGCCATGTCAAGTTCATCCTTCACGTCGGCCAGAGAATAAGCCGGCGAGCCTCCGTCCAGCAGGCCCAGCTTCCGGGCGATCATCAGCAGCATCTCGCCCAGGCGGTCAATCTCCCTGAGGATAAAATCTTCCATCTTATTCGTCTTTCATTTTCAGGCGTCCGATAATGTCGTCGCAGGCGTTCAGCAAGCGCCTGGCGAAGTAATACTCCAGGGCCAGGGTTCCTACACACAGGAGGGCGATGAGAACGCCCCTTCTCCACATCAGTTCGGCGCTGATATCCATCGAGGTCATAAAAAGGGTGGCGGCGACGACGAACGCGAAGAAATAGAGGCAGATTCCGGCCTCCAGGACGATGTATCTCTTTTTGAACCGGCGCAGCGTTTCGGTCGTCGACAGGATGTCGCCATTGTATATTTCTTCTTCCCGGACACCCTGATAGATCCAGTATAAAGCGGGGAAGGCAAGGACGCCGAAGAGGACAAGGGAAAGCGTAAGCCACCAGGCCATGCCCTGTACACGGCTCAGGATGACTGCGAGAATGGTCAATGCGATTCCTGCCGGAACCGATCTCTTGGAAAGGAACAGTCTGCGCACATCTTTTTTCATCGCATTCTGTATCAGCTGTTCGTTGATGATCTGCTGCTTGTCGAACCGTTCCTTCAGATTGGCATAGTCCTGCCGCATCTGCTCCAGTTCCTGATTGATATCGAATTCTTCTCTGTTCATGGTACGGGTAATTAAAGATGGGACTTTTTGAGTTCTTCTTTAATCCGATGCAACTGGAAAGAAACATTCTTCACCGAGATACCGACGATGGCGCCTATCTCCTCGTAGCTCAGGCCTTCGAGCCACAGGAGAATGATGGCGCGGTCCACCAGGCCCAGCTGATGGATGCGGGCATACAGACGTTTGGTCTGCAGCGCCCGGTCGTCCGTATCCTCAAAGGGGTCGATGTCCACGCTCAAGGGGACCCGCTCTCCGCCCCGGCGCCGCTTCTTGTCGGCATTGAGGCAGCAGTTGAGCGAGACCCGGTAAATCCAGGTCCGGACATCGGACTCCGCGCGGAAAGAATCGTACCCCTTCCAGAGCCTGATCAGTATCTCCTGGAAGAGGTCATCAATCTCATCCGTGTCCTTCGAGAACATATAGCACACCGAGTAGATGGTGCCCTTGTGCTCCCGGACCAGTTCGGTAAACAGCCTTTCTTTGTTATCCATCTTGCATCGAATCTACACCCGTTAGACAACTGCGTCCGCAAAAAACTATAATATCATCCTTCGCGGTGCGGGGAAAAGGGCATTCACTTTTCCCGGACAGCCTTTCCGCTGATATGCTCGATGGTGAATGCCAAGATTTCCGCCTTGGGACCGTTGCGACGGATGTCCGTTTCCGTGTCATAACCGGCAGGGAAGTATTTCCCCGCCAATGAACGGAACCGGTCCATGCGCTCCCGTTCATCGGAGACGATACCGACCCGGCCGAAACAGATGACGCTTTTTACGTGGTACCACCAGTCGCCGGGTTCTTTCTCGGGCTCATCCAACACCGTAAAACAGGCTTTGTCACAGGCGCGGATGGCATCCAGCTTGTGACCTTCCCGGGCGCAGTGGAAATACAGTTTCCCGTCCTCGAACACGTAATTGACCGGTACGGAATAAGGATAACCGCCGTCACCGTTGACCGAAAGGAAGCCACGGCGGGCATTCTCCAGGATCCGGAAGCAGTCTTCCTCCGGAAGGGCCTGTTTGCATCGGCGCATAGGACGGAACGGCGACATGCCGACAACCTTCCGGAACACGAGCATTTCGTCATCTTCGCTCCAATGGCCGGCCTCCTCGGGAACCTCCGGCTGCAGGGAAACAAGTTTGATTTCAGGCAGTTTCATACGCACCGATAAATTGGATTCTGGCTACTGTCGCCAATCATCTACAACATATAACTCCCCATTGTAAGTAAAGCAGATTCTGCTTTCCTTACCGGTGAGATAGAGGAACATCTTCTGCCCGGTTTTTGTGTTCTTGAAGTGGCCATAGTTGATTTTGCCAAGGCTCATGCCGTTGGTTCTGATCAGATGCTTCAACAGGCCCTCCGGCATTTCGGTGATGGAAATACAATCAACAGGAATCAGTTGCGGCTTGCCTATGTACGTGCTCAACTGGATTTGGCCGTTCTCGTTGACTGAAATACCCTTGGGACAATAGGCCAGTATTACACCCACCACGACAAGGAAAGTGACGGCAATTATAGCGATTGTCAATATCATAGCAGTACGAGGTTTAAGAGCCATAATTGTAAATTACGATTTATCGATGTAAAGATACGCATTAACAATGAGGGACCGGTTAAAATTCATTCTTTTATCAGTACTTTATTTTAAAATAGTCCAGAAGTGCCTTGTAGTTGTCCTGGGCGGTGAGGCAAGTGTCAGACAGATAACAGTTGATGTGTCCCCATTCACGAAGGCCCCGATAGTAGAAAAATTGATGTCGTCCGTTTCCGTCCTGGAAAGGATGGATGAGTTCGAACCTCTGGTGAAGGTCAATGATAAGGTCGATGGTGTTGGTTTCAAAAATGCAGCAGCGCCGGAAGCGTGGCCTTGATCAAAGCAACTAAATAATCACGGTCGTCCACTCGGCTGATGTAGAAATAGTCCTTACATCTTCTTTACGGCAATCTCACCGGCGCCGGAGCACTGGTCGATGATGTATTGAACGAAATCTGAATTACACGCCATAATCAGAGAGATTCCATATTCTTCCGCTTCATCGGAGGGCTGCTGGAAATCCGGCGATTCATTGATGCTTTATACCGATAAATCCGAATTTATCGGACTGATTTCGTTGCATCATGCGGAGCCAGGGCATCTCTATTAGCCAGCGCCCAATCAATGATTCCGTTCAAAGCCGGCTGGAAGGATTCTCCAAGCTCGGT
>JAFRVZ010000031.1 GCA_017438265.1 Bacteroidales bacterium | reverse complement strand
TTCCTTCTGGCCTCCCTTTTGGTAGCGGCCGCCGCGTGCGCGCCGAAGCAGCAGGAGGCCGCCTGCCCTTCCGCCCTTGACGTCATTTTCTCCCGCAAGAGCGTCCGCTCCTATACCGACCAGCCTGTCTCCGACGAGCAGGTGGAGACGATGCTCCGCGCCGCGATGGCCGCCCCGACGGGCATGAACGTCCAGCCCTGGCGCTTCGTCGTCATCCGCGACCAGGCCGTGAAGGACAAGCTCGCCGGCCCCCGCGGCGGCATGATCGCCCAGGCCCCCGTCGTCTTCGTCATCTGCGGCGAGACCACCCTGATGCGCAAGCCTTTCGGCCAGCCCGACGCCGAAGCCGTGGAAGTGCCGAACGGCAACTGGACGCAGGACTGTTCCGCCGCGACGGAGAACCTGCTCCTCGCCGCCGAAGCCCTGGGCCTCGGCGCGGTCTGGACCGCCGCCCATCCCTATGAGGACCGGGTGAACCCCATCCGCGAAGCCCTGGGCCTTCCGGAGAACGTCACACCGCTCTGCGTCGTCCCCTGCGGCTACCCCGCCGGTGACGACCAGCCCAAGGACAAGTGGAAGCCCGAGAACATCCACTACGACAAGTGGTAGGGAATTGTCATTCCGAGCCCCGCTCTTGTCATTCCGAGCGTAGCGAAGGAATCTCCCCCTCCGCCTCATTCGTCGTTCGTCCCGCCGTTCCGGCGGACCTCCCCGCCCTGCGGCCCGTTTTCGAGGCCGCCAAGGGCATCATGCGCGCCGACGGCAACCTCTCCCAGTGGTCCGCCCCCGGCTTTCCCGACGACTCCCTCCTCCTCCGCGACATCGCCCGCGGAGGAGGTTTTGTCATCGAAAACAGATGGCCGGTCGGAGCCGGCCATGACGAAGGAAACACCGTCATGCCCGGCCGTGTCGCAACCGCCGAACCCCATCATGATTCCACCGTCATGCCCGGCTTGACCGGGCATCTCGCTGCCCCGCGTATCGTCGCGTACTTCGCCCTCCTCCCGTCCCCCGAACCCACCTACGACGTCATCGACGGCGCGTGGCTCACCGACGAGCCGTACGGCGTCATCCACCGGATGGCGAGCTACCCGGAAGTGCATGGAATCTTTTCAACGATCATCGATTACGCCGCATCGCGCTATGCGCACCTGCGCATCGACACGCACCGCGACAACCGCATCATGCAGCACCTCATCGAGAAGCACGGCTTCACCTACTGCGGCATCATCTGGCTCGAAGACGGCACCGAGCGCCTCGCCTACGAGCGCTAAGGGTTAGGGTTTCAACCTCCTCCCTCGTTTGTACAAGTCTCGTTTGTACAACCAAACGACCATAGAAAGGGTTTTTTGTGTACAAGTCTCCTGCAAAGAGGCCCAAATTCCCCATTTTTCAAAAGACTTGAACATGAAATACGGCCTGGAGGGCAATTCTCGTGTACAAGCGAGACTTGTACACGGACAGGACATGTACACGGACAAGACTTGTACAAGGGAAGGGGAGCTTTTGGGATTACAGGTCCTTTGACAGCCTCACGTGCAGCACGACCTGCTGGTGCGGTTGCAGTGTGAAGGTGAAACCTACGAGCGAGGTGCCGGGATTGGCGACGTCGGTCTCGTGCAAATACTGCATCCCATCGACAGCCAACGCCTCCGGGTCGTAGGTCGTGGGCCAGCGGTGTGGGGTGAGGACGGGCGTGTCCGCCTCGCCGGATTTCGGGGCGTTCGGGAAGAACCGCGAGAGGTAGGGGGCCAGGAATTCGGCCGTCAACTTGCGTTGATGCCTGTCGGCCTGCAGGAGGATGCTTCCATCGGTGGAGACGGCCGCTTCGGCCTCGGAGGCCATTGCCCAGCGGATGACGCAAGTGGAATCCCCGGCTTGGAGGTGCTCCACGATGTGGAGGTCCCGGCCGTCGAAGAGCACTTCCCGCAGGTAGTAGGCGAGGTCGTCGTCATACATCGGCCGCAGGTACAGCTCCGCACCGGCGGGATCCGCGTCGGACGGCGTGTCCGGCCTCCGCGTGCCGAGGAAGTCGATGACCTGGTTCACCTTGGGGACTTTCCCATTGACAGTCAGGATATTATGGGAGAACGGGCCGATGCGGAAGACGGTCCAGCGCTCGCTGTCCTGGAGCATGTCCCAGAGGTCCACGCCCTTCGATTCCAGCGAGTTGTAGTCCTGCATACCGAGGTCCGTCGCCCAGGCGACGCCGTCGGATTCGAAGTAGAAGGAGCCCTGGTCCAGGTGCGAGTGGCTGGACATCGCGAGGCCGCCCTTGACGCCCAGGTAGTCGTCATCCTTGGACTCCCAGCCGCTCCGGTACACGAAGACGGGCGTCGTGCCGCCGCACTGGTAATAGCGCCCGGCCGGCGGGTCGATGTGCGCGGGCGCGTCGCCGCCCAGCGCGATGAGGAACATCGGGAACAGGCGGTCTTCGCACAGCCTGCGGTATCCGGAAGCCTCCATATATCGCAGCTCCGGATAAAGGAAGGAGGCGTCGCCCGTGTGCCGGAAGATCCAGGCCTGCATGTACTGCCCGTCCGCCCGGCGGTAGGAATCTGAGAAGCTGTAGGAATGGTCGGCCGGGGTCCGGGTGAAGCGGATGAAGTCGGCCGAGGCGACGAGGGCGGCGAGCCCGGCCTCCGCTTCCGGAGAACGGACGTACCCGTCCTTGAAGGCGCGGTCCAGGGCCGCTTCCAGCATGATCTGGAACGATGCGCCGTAGCCCCAGTAATTGTAACCTTCGGGATAGCCCCCGCCCACATAGGCCTTATAGGCCAATTTGTTGGATTCCAGGGATTTCTCCAGCATGGACTGGCAGAATTCCGGATCCTCCTCCCACACGGCGAGGGCGCCGTACACCATGCCGGCGTTGCACACGGAGTTCCAGTTGTTCTCGTTGCGGTAGAACCAGGCGTCGGCCTTGTTTCCGGCGGGTTTGAGGCCTTTGTCGATGATCGCCCGGGCGACGGTCTCCCGTTCGACCGGCGTCATCCGGTCGTACAGCCAGTCGTAGCCGATGGCGAGGGCCATCGTCATCTCGCCCACGTCCAGGAAATGCGCGGGATTCCAGTCGGAGAACGCGCTCGCGGCCAGCATCTCGTCGATGGCCCGCCGCGCATACGCCTCCCCGCCATGGACCCGGTACGTGTATCCGAGCCAGAATGTGCGTTTCAGGACGGTCCGGGAGGTGTGCAGGAGCCGGCGGCCGATCATGGTCCGTTCCACGGGTGGCTGCTTCAGCGTCTTCCGGCTGAACGAGACGATCACGCTGTCGGCCGCCTTGAACAAGCCTTCCGTCACCCCCTTCGGCTCTTCCCCCGCCCGCATCAGCAGCCGCGGGTGCGCCCCGGGCTCCTGCGCCCGGACGAGGGCCATCATCCCGAGCAACACCCAGGACAGTACGAGTATCCGTCTCACTTATCTGCTTGGTTATCAAGTGGTTATTAAAAGTTCCCTGGTGCAAATGTACCAGGGAGTTTCGCGTAAACGATTGATGTTTAATCAGTTGGTCGAGACGGGGTACAGCGTCAGCGCCTCGAGGAAATAGTAGTCGGCGTAGGTGAGGGGGACATCGACCTCGGATTTGTTGGGGAGATGGCCCACGCTGTGCTTGAGGAGGAAGCCGCCGTTGGTGCGGGGTTCTGCGAGGTATTCCGGCGAGGCGAGGGTGCGGAGGATCCGCTCCGCCGCCCGGAGCCCCTTGCCGTCATCCTTGGCGTCGCGGTACTCCCGGAGTTTCAGCAGGCCACCGGCGATGATCGCCCCGGCCGAGGCGTCCCGGTAGTCCGTCTGCGAGAAGTCCCAGAACGGGACGCCGTCCTCGGGAAGGCGGGGCAGCAGCCAGTCTTCCAGCTTCGCGGCGACGCCGTAGAAGGTGTCCGCCAGGTCCATGTGGCCGGCCTCCTTCTCCTTCAGCGCCATCATCGCGTACCCGTACAGGGCCCATGCCTGGCCGCGCGCCCAGGCCGATTCGTCGGCGAACCCCTGGACCGTCTGCTTGCCGAGGACCGTGCCGTCATCGGCATAATTGACCAGGTGGTAGCACGTTCCGTCCTCGCGGAAATGGTTCTTCATCGTGGTGAGGGCGTGTTTCTCCGCCACTTCGCGGTCGCCGTAGTCCATCAGCAGCTCCAGGTTCATCATGTTGTCGATGATGACGGGGAAGTTCCACTTGCCGTGGTCCCAGCTGCGGATGACCCCGGCCGTGGGCAGGAACCGGGACGCGAGGGCGGCGGCGCCGCGGGTGAGGACGGAGTCGGGGGAGATTCCTTCGCTCCCGAGGAATTCCGGATCGCAGTCCTGCGCCATCTTGCCGAAGGAGGACATCAGCTGGAAGCCGATGTCATGGTCGGTCTTGTGGTTCAGGAGTTCGGCGAGGGGCAGGGTGTGCTTCACGGCCAGGTCGCGGAACGCTTCGTCGCCCGTCTGCTCGTACACCATCCAGAGGACGCCCGGGTAGAACCCGCTGCACCACCAGTCGATGTCCGACGTGACCAGTTTCCCGTCCCGGAAGTTCCGGGGGCAGAGAGAGGGCCGGTCTGGGCCGGCCATGACGGTAAGGAGGCTGTCCATATAAACGGCCTGCGCCTGCGCATCCGCGAGCACGCGCTCGCGTACCTGGGCCATCGTTTCTTCCTTCGGGGGGCGCGCTCCGCACGCGACGGCCGCGAGGGCGGCCAGCAAAAGCAATCTTCTCATACCCCAAATATACGAAATAATCGGTAAAATCCGCACATTACATCGGGATGTAGCCTGTTGAAAACTTTGTTAATTAAATTTTTTTACGTATCTTTGCACCCCCAAAATAGCGGGAAGGAGACTCCCGAAGCATTGGGAAAAAACCTAATTTATTTATTTACAAACATTTATGCCTACTATTCAACAGTTGGTCCGCAAAGGACGCGAGCAGCTCGAAGTGAAGAGCAAGTCTCGTGCGCTGGATGCTTGCCCTCAGAAGC
>JAFRVZ010000030.1 GCA_017438265.1 Bacteroidales bacterium | reverse complement strand
TATGAGCATTTGCAACAGCAAAGGTAGACAAGGATATCTGTAAATCCAGCGATTTTCAGTGCTATTTGTGACAGAATCAGTTTGGCACGGAGGGTGCTGCCTGGCGGATGGAGAAAAAAAAAGCAATTTCGCAAGCAAGGTTTTGCACTTTTGTGCATTTTATAGAAAAACAGTAACAAAAGATGAAGAGTATTTTGAAAAAAGTGTCGTGTATGGTTCTTCTCGTGGCTGGGCTATGTGGTTGTGAGAAGATCGACATAAACAAGCTGGAGGGCACCTGGACCGAGCAATATGACCCAACGGTCTTTGCGATGGATGGTTCCGTGACATACACCTTCGACGGGAACAATGGTTATCAGCTACACGTATATGATGCCCTTAGTGGTGAATCGCACGACTACAGCGGCCACTATGCCATCGACCTGATCAATAAGGGAACCATTACCCTAAACCCGCAGATGTCGGACTTCAGCAATGTCACCTATAAACTCGTGAAATTGACATCAAAGGAGATGGAATGGCAGAAGGAGGGTACCACATACTCTAAGGGTGCGTGGGGCTCTGATTACCGGCACTTTGTGAGGGGAAAGTAGATCCTTCGGCTTCGCTCCTTCGTCAAGCTCAGGGCAGGCCCTCAGGATGACATTCGCCTTAAATGGCCATCGGGCGTGACTCTTAGAATCACACCCGATGCACTTAAAATACCGTATTTCAGAGAGTTAACTACCTAATACTCCTCCTCGTTAAAGAAGAAGTCATCCTTGGCCGGGTAGTCGGGCCAGATGTCTTCGATGCTTTCGTAGATTTCGCCGTCGTCTTCGAGCTCCTGGAGGTTTTCAATGACCTCTTCGGGGGCGCCGGAGCGGTTGGCGTAGTCAATCAGTTCGTCTTTGGTTGCGGGCCACGGAGCATCGTCGAGCCTGCTTGCCAGTTCCAGTGTCCAATACATAGTTCCTTTGTTTATTAGGTTCGCGCAAATATAGAAAAAAAACGTTACACAAAACTATTTTTAAGTATTTTTGCAATATGGCTTACAAAAGAGAAGACCTATACAGCGAAGAGGCGACACAGCAAATCGCAGGCCACGTCCGCGAGATCCTGCGCCTGCTGGGCGAAGACGAGGGCCGCGAAGGCCTCCTGAAGACCCCGGAGCGGGTCGCGAAGTCCCTGCAGTTCCTGACGAAAGGGTATGAGGAGAACGGCGTCGAGATCATCCGCAGCGCGATGTTCGACGAGAAATACCGCCAGATGGTCCTGGTCCGCGACATCGAGCTCTTCTCCATGTGCGAGCACCACCTCCTCCCCTTCATCGGCAAGTGCCACGTCGCCTATATCCCGGACGGGAAGATTACGGGCCTGAGCAAGATCGCCCGCGTCGTGGAGACCTATGCGCGCCGCCTCCAGGTCCAGGAGCGCCTGACCGTCCAGATCCGCGACTGCATCCAGGAGTCGCTGCACCCCCTGGGCGTCGCCGTCGTGATCGAGGCGAACCATACCTGCATGCAGATCCGCGGCGTCGAGAAATCCAACGCCCTGACGACGACGTCGGCCTTTTCCGGCATCTTCCTCTCGTCCGCGCGGACGCGGAACGAGTTCCTCAACCTGATCCGGGGATAATCCCTAGCGGGAAAGCCGCTTCAGTTCCGACTCCGCCTTGATCTTGTCGATGATGGCGCAGACGATTTGGTACGTGCGGCTGTCGCGGGTATAGACCGCGGGCGTATAGAAGTTGACCCGCCCCTGGCGGTGGAGCTTCTGGGCGCCCTTTTTCTTCTTTTCGTCCGCGGGGTTGTAGACCGCGACGGAGTTGCCGCCGAACATGCTGACGATCTTCATGCAGGGCACGTCCGTGTCCCCGTCGCCGAAATAGATCATCTGCGGGAAGGGGATGCGCTTCTTGTCTTCGGCGACGCTGGCGTTGACGATCTTGTTGTCGCGGGCGCTGAAGATGCCTTTGCTGATCTTGAAGATGAACTGCGTCTTCGCCGTGTAGTCCACGGCGATGCCGGGCCACTCCGCCTCGCCGTTTTCGTCGTAGAGGAAGGTGCCGGCGAAGATGTGCTTGAACTCGTGGGCGATGGGGCAGCCCTCGATGATTTCCTTGAGGCCGGAGGAGTTGATGTAGTGCTCGATGCGGACGCCGCGGGAGCGGCCGTATTCGTTGATGAGGCCGAACCACTCGCGCACGCCTTCGAAGAGCTCGATGTGCTTGCCGAATTCCTTGAAGCGGTCGTAGCGGAGGGTGATTCCGTTGGCGCGGGCTTCGTCGAACATCAGCTTCATGTAGGAGAGGACGTTGCTGGCGTCCTGGCCGATGGCGATCTGGTCGCTCTTCGCCCAGAACTCCGCCGGGGTCTGCCCGACGGCCTGGATGAAACCGAATTCCTGCATGTTGCCGGGAGAGAGGGTTCCGTCAAAATCGTAGATCAGTGCGACAATGGGTAGCTTGCTCATTTTTCACCACACATAATAGGGATTCGCCACAAATATCGGGATAATTCGCCACATACGCACACGCGCGATTGCAAAAAAACGCGCCGGCCGTTACTTTTGCGGCCGTAAAATCCAAATCTGAAAACCAATCTATGGCAAACTATCCCCACTATCTGGAGCGCCTGCAGAACGCCACGCGCAAATTCTGGGACAAGACCGCCCTCCACAGCATCGGCGGCGACTCTTTCTCCTACGGCCAGATGGCCGAGCAGACCGAGAAATTCCACCTCGTCTTCAAGGCCCTCGGCCTGAAGAAAGGCGACAAGATCGCCCTCTACGCCCGCAACGGCGCCCGCTGGGGCATGTCCTACCTGGCCGTCAACACGTTCGAGACGGTCATCGTTCCGATCCTCGCGGACTTCACCCCGGAAAGCGCCTCCTTCCTCTTCAACCACTCGGAGAGCATCGTGCTCTTCACCAACGAGGAAAAGTGGAGCAAGATGAACGTCGAAGACATGCCGGCCCTCCGCCTCGCCATCGACGTCGATACCTGGAAAGCCCTCTACGGCAAGGATGCCGAGACCCTCGCCACCTATGCGACGATGGACCAGCTCTTCGAGGACAAGTGGCACGGCAAGTTCGGCCCGGACGACGTCGTCTATCCGACGGACAACTGGGACAACCTCTCGACCATCAACTATACCTCCGGCTCGACCGGCGACCCGAAGGGCGTCATGCTGACCTACCGCAACTTCAGCGCAATCGTGGACTACAGCCAGCGCCACGTCCCCGCGGGCGACAAGATGGTCTCGATGCTCCCGATGGCCCACATGTACGGCCTCGTGATCGAGTTCATCTACCCGCTCTGCAACGGCACCGGCATCTACTGGCTCGGCAAGGCCCCGACCCCGGCGACCCTGATGAAGGCCTTCGCGGAAGTGAAGCCCTACCTGCTCATCACGGTCCCGCTCGTGATGGAGAAAATCTACAAGAGCAAGGTAAAGCCCACGCTCGACAAGCCCCTGATGAAGGTGCTCCTCAAGATCCCCGGCATCAACAACATCATCTACAAGAAGGTCAAGGACGGCCTCGTCCAGGCCTTCGGCGGCAACGTGGTCGAGTTCATCATGGGCGGCGCGGCCCTCAACCCCGAGGTCGAGAAGCTCTTCAAGCGCATCAAGTTCCCCTACCTCGTCGGCTACGGCATGACCGAGGCCTGCCCGCTGCTCGCCTATGAGCACTGGACCAAGTACGTCCCCGGCTCCTGCGGCAAGGCGGTCGACTGCGCGACGGTCCGCATCGACTCCGAAGATCCGGAGCACGTCGCCGGCGAAATCCAGGCCAAGGGCGAGAACATCTGCATCGGCTACTTCAAGAACCCCGAAGCGTCCGCCAACGCGTTCACGGAAGACGGCTTCCTGCGCACCGGCGACCTCGGCATCATGGACAAGGAAGGCAACATCTTCATCAAGGGCCGCTCCAAGAGCATGATCCTCTCCGCCAACGGCCAGAACATCTACCCCGAGGAAGTCGAGGCCATCGTGAACAACCAGCCCTATGTCGCCGAGTCCGTCGTCGTCGACCGCTCCTCCAAGCTTGCGGCGCTCGTTTACCTCGACCAGGACGCCATCCGCGCGGCCAGGCTCGACGAGGAAGCCATCTCCGACATCCCGGAGCAGATCCGCATCGGCGCGAACAAGAAGCTCCCGGTCTACAGCCAGATCACCAAGGTGGAAATCGTCCTCAGCCCCTTCGAGAAGACCCCGAAGATGAGCATCAAGCGTTTCCTCTACAAATAGGACGGGTTCCTGTTGATAACCCTGTTTATAAAACAAAACTCCGCAGGAACGCCCCCGCGGAGTTTTTTACGTATCTTTGGTAAAATGTGTTTTCAACCATGAGCAAGCCCATTACCAACGAAGCCATCTACGATGCCCGCACCCTCGGCACCGGCAAGATGATGGTCCTCGGCGCGCAGCACCTCTTCGCGATGTTCGGCGCCACGATCCTGGTCCCGGTGATCACCGGCCTCTCCGTATCCGCCACCCTCCTCTTCGCAGGCCTCGGAACCCTGATCTTCCACCTGCTCACGAAGATGAAGGTCCCGGCGTTCCTCGGCAGTTCCTTCGCCTTCCTGGGAGGTTACGCGGCCGTCTCCGAGCTGGGGATGTCCAAGGGCCTGACCCTCGCCCAGTCCCTCCCCTATGCCTGCATCGGTGTCTTCTTCGCCGGCCTGGTCTATTTCGTCCTCGCCGGCCTTTTCGCCGCCTTCGGCGCCAGGAAGGTGATGCGCTTCTTCCCGCCCGTCGTGACCGGCCCGATCATCATCGCAATCGGCCTGACCCTCTCGGGCAGCGCCATCCAGAACTGCACGAACAACTGGTGGATCGCCCTCCTCGCCGTCGCCATCATCATCGTCTGCAACATCTGGGGCAAGGGCATGATCAAGATCGTTCCGATCCTCCTCGGCGTGCTCGGTTCCTACATCGTGGCCGCCTGCTTCGGCCAAGTGGACTTCAGCGGCGTCAGGGACGCGGCCTGGATCGGCCTCCCCTTCGCCGGGAAGAACACCGCCTTCGCGGTCCTGAAGAACCCGGACTGGGGCATCATCGTCTCCGCCATCTTCACGATCGTCCCGATTTCCCTCGCGACGATGGTCGAGCACATCGGTGACATGTGCGCCATCTCCTCGACGACCGGCATCAACTACCTCGAGGACCCGGGCCTCCACCGGACCCTGATGGGCGACGGTCTCGCGACCGCCCTCGCGTCCCTGTTCGGCGCCCCCGCGAACACGACCTACGGCGAGAACACCGGCGTGCTCAACATCACGAAGGTCTTCGACCCGCGCGTGATCCGCATCGCGGCCTGCTTCGCGATCGTCCTCTCGTTCTGCCCGAAGTTCGCGGCGCTCGTCGGCGCGATGCCCGCGGCGACGATCGGCGGCGTGTCCCTCGTGCTCTACGGTATGATTTCCGCCGTCGGCGCCCGCAACCTGATCGAGAACAAGGTTGACTTCACCGCCTCCCGCAACCTGATCGTCGCGGCCCTGATCCTGGTCCTCGCGATCGGCATCAAGTACGGCGCGAACGATGCGATCTCCCTGGGCTTCACCTCCCTGAGCGGACTCGCCGTCGCCGCGCTGGTCGGCATTATCCTGAATGCAATCCTCCCGGGCAAGGACTATGAGTTCGGGAAGAACATCGACGGCGACAAGTCCGTCGATTTCGGACCCAACAAAGAAGGCTGAACCGGGAGCTTGAAGAAGCTCCGATGAAATTCAAGCTCGAATCCCCTTACAGGCCCTCCGGCGACCAGCCGGAGGCCATTGCGCAACTGACGGAAGCGCTCCGCCAGGGCGTGGGGGATGTTACGCTGCTGGGCGTGACGGGCTCCGGAAAAACGTTCACGATGGCGAACGTGATCCAGAACCTCCAGCGCCCGGCGCTGATCCTGAGCCACAACAAGACCCTCGCCGCCCAGCTCTACGGCGAGTTCAAGTCCTTCTTCCCCGGGAACGCCGTCGAGTACTTCGTCTCCTACTACGACTACTACCAGCCGGAGGCCTACATCCCCTCGAGCGACACCTACATCGAGAAGGACCTGAGCATCAACGACCAGATCGAGAAACTGCGCCTGAGCGCCGCCAGTTCCCTGCTCAGCGGCCGGCGTGACGTCGTCGTCATCAGCTCCGTCAGCTGCCTCTACGGCATCGGAAACCCCGAAGACTTCCACGCCCAGACCATCACCCTCCGCCGCGGCGAGCAGAAAGCCCTGACCCGGCTCCTGTACCAGCTCGTGGACGCCCTCTACTCCCGCACGGAGGTCGAGTTCAAGCACGGCACCTTCCGTGTCCGCGGGGACACGGTCGACGTCTTCCCCGGCGGCTCCGACCATGCCGTCCGCATCGAGTTCTTCGGCGACGAGATCGACAACATCACCGTCATCAGCCCCGACACGGGCGCGACGCTCGACACGGTCGAGGAGATCAGCATCTACCCCGCCAACAACTTCGTCACGACGAAGGAGCGCGGCATCGCGGCCGTCAGCCACATCCAGGACGACCTCCGCGCCCAGCTCGACTACTTCGAGAGCGTCGGCAAGGGCCTGGAGGCCAAGCGCCTGAAGCAGCGCGTCGAGTACGACCTGGAGATGATCAAGGAGATGGGATACTGCCCCGGAATCGAGAACTATTCCCGCTATTTCGACGGGCGCAAGCCCGGCCAGCGGCCGTTCTGCCTGATCGACTACTTCCCGAAGGACTTCATCACCTTCATCGACGAGTCCCACGTGACACTCCCCCAGGTCCACGCGATGTACGGCGGCGACCACTCCCGCAAGGCCGTCCTCGTCGAGTACGGCTTCCGCCTGCCCGCCGCCTCCGACAACCGCCCCCTGACCTTCGACGAGTTCGAGGCCATCACCGGCCAGCGCGTCTACGTCAGCGCGACGCCGGCGGACTACGAGCTCGAGAAGTCCGGCGGCCTCGTCGTCGAGCAGGTCGTCCGCCCGACCGGCCTGCTGGACCCGCCCGTCGAGGTCCGGCCGATCGAGAACCAGGTCGACGACCTGGTCGAGGAGATCCGCGTCCGGTCGGAGCGGGACGAGCGCGTCCTCGTCACGACCCTGACGAAGCGGATGGCCGAGGAGCTCGACGAGTATCTCGGGAAGATCGGCATCCGCTGCCGCTACATCCACTCCGACGTCGACACCTCCGAGCGCGTCGAGATCATCGAGGACTTCAAGAACGGGCTTTTCGACGTGCTGGTCGGCGTCAACCTGCTCCGCGAGGGCCTCGACATCCCCTCCGTCTCCCTCGTCGCGATCCTCGACGCCGACAAGGAGGGCTTCCTGCGGACCGGCCGCGCGCTGACGCAGACCGCCGGCCGCGCCGCCCGCAACGTCAACGGCCTCGTCATCATGTACGCGGACACCATCACCCGCTCGATGGAGGAAACCATCCGCGAGACGAACCGCCGCCGCACGAAGCAGATCGAATACAACAAGCTCCACGGCATCACCCCGACGCAGGTGGAGACCAAGAGCAACGTGCTCGCCCGCCAGCTCGGGAGCGCGAACGGCCCCTCGGGCCGCGTCAGCGCCGCCAACTCCTACGACGACCCGACCTACATCCCGAGCCCGACGGAACTGGGCCGGGGCCGCGTCTCTGTCGGCCTGGGCCACGACTCGAAGCGCGAGAGCGGCGCCGCCTACGCGGACGGCTACGTCAAGGCGGATCTGGCAGCCGTTTTGCAGGATCCCGTAATCCGGTCGATGACCCGTCCCCAGATCGAGAAGATGGTCGAGGAAGACCGCCGGCGGATGCGGAAATCCGCCGCGGAGCTCGACTTCGCCCAGGCGGCGAAATACCGCGACGAGATGTGGGCCCTCCAGGAATACCTTAAAGTCTGGAAGATATGATACAGACAGGCGAACTTATCAACCGTGCCCGCGCCCTCGCCTACGAGGCCCTGCGCGAGGACACCCGCTACAACGGGAACCCCTTCATCGAACATCCGGACGGCGTCGCCCGGATCCTCTCGGACCAGATCGGCCTGAGCGGAGAATGCATCGCCGCCGTGTACCTCCACGAAGCCTGGCGGATGCACCCGGAAATCGAAATCAGCGGCTTCCCCGACGAGGTGATGACCATCGTCGACGGCCTCGGGAAGATCTCCTCCATCAAGCCGAAAGACACCCGCCTCGAGGCCGAGAACTACAAGAAGCTCATCGTCCAGTACTCCACGGACCCGCGCGTCACCGTCATCAAGATCGCCGACCGGCTCGAAGTGATGCGCAACCTCGCGATGTTCCCGAAGTCCTCCCGCGACCAGAAGAACCTCGAGACGCTGATGCTCTACATCCCCCTCGCCCACCAGCTCGGCCTCTACAACATCAAGAGCGAGATGGAGGACATCTACCTGAAGTACGCCGAGCCGGAGCAGTTCCGCCAGATCACCCGCAAGCTCAAGGCGACCGAGAAGGACCGCGTCCGCCTGACCGAGGAGTTCATCCGCCCGCTCGAGAAGAAGCTCTCCGAAGCCGGCATCCGCTACAAGCTCAAGATCCGCACGAAGACCGCCTACTCGATCTTCAAGAAGATGCAGAAGCAGCACGTCCCCTTCGAGGGCGTCTTCGACGTCTTCGCGATCCGCTTCATCATCGACTGCGAGCCGGACCGCAAGGTCGAGCAGGACCTCTGCTGGAAGGTCTATTCGTACGTTACCGAGGAATACGAGCCCGACATCAGCCGCCTGCGCGACTGGATCTCCAATCCCAAGCCCAACGGCTACGAGTGCCTCCACATCACGGTCAAGAACGCCTCCGGCGCCTTCCTCGAGGTCCAGATCCGCTCGAAGCGGATGGACGACACCGCCGAGAACGGCCTGGCCTCCCACTGGTCCTACAAGGGCGTCAAGTCCGACGCGATGCTGGACAGCTGGCTGAAATCCGTCCGCTACCAGCTGGAGCACCCGTACGAGGAAAAGGCCGAGGACATGCCGCTCCCGCCGAGCTCGGAGATCTTCGTCTTCACCCCGACCGGCGAGCTCCGCATCCTTCCCGCCGGCGCCTCCGTCCTCGATTTCGCCTTCAACATCCACACCGGCCTCGGCTGCCGCTGCATCGGCGGCAAGGTCAACGGCAAGGCCGTCTCGATCAAGGAGAAACTCGCGACCGGCGACGTCGTCGAGATCATGAGCGGCAAGAACCAGCGGCCGAACGCCGACTGGCTCGCCTGGGTCGTCTCCGCCAAGGCCCGCAACAAGATCAAGCTCGAGCTCGACGCCGAGGTGCGCAAGAAGGCCGCCGAAGGCCGCGAGCTGCTCGAGCGCCGGCTCAAGAACTGGAAGATGAGCCTGCCGGACGGCCTGCTGAACGACATGATGCACCACCTCAAGTACACCTCCGTCATCAGCTTCATGGCGGCCGTCGGCGAGGGGATCATCGACGTCAACGACATCAAGAACTACATCCTCAACCCGGACCTGCTCGTGATCCGCAGCGACCGTCCGGAGGAGAAAGGCGGCCCGAAGCCCGACTGGAGCGCGACCGACGAGATCCTCGTCATCAACGCCAAGGGCGTCCGGGGCCTGGAATACAAGATGTCCGCCTGCTGCAACCCGAAATACGGCGACGCCGTCTTCGGCTTCGTGACCCGCACGGAAGGCATCAAGATCCACCGCGAGGACTGTCCGAACGCCCCGCGCCTGAAGGAAAGGTACCCCTACCGGGTCCAGAAAGTCATCTGGCAGGAGAAGAAGTAGAGCGCGCGTTCAGCGCCCGCTGGAACTCGCGGGCGTTGCGCAGGTGCTCGGTGTAGTTCACCGCGAAACGGTGGGTCCCGTCGAAATTCGCATTCGCACAGAAATACAGGAAATTGCCCTCCGGATTCAGGACGGCGTCCAGGCAGGCCCGGGTCGGCACGCAGATCGGTCCCGGGGGCAGTCCGCCGTGGAGATAGGTATTGTAGGGAGACTCCAGGGACAGGTGGCGGTTCAGGATCCGGTTCACCTCATAGTCCAGCATGTAGGCGATCGTCGGGTCGGCCTGGAGGCGCATGCCCTTGCGGAGGCGGTTCAGGTAGACGCCGGCGATCTTCGGCATCTCCGGCTCGTAGTTGGTCTCCCCCTTCACGATCGACGCGATGATCGAGACCTGCTTCTGCGTCAGGCCGAGCTTCTTCGCCTTGGCGAGCCGCTCCGGCGTCCAGAAGGCGTCATACGCCTCCTTCTGCTTGTCGAGCACGTCCTTCATCGTCGCCGTCCAGTACATCTCGTAGGTATCCGGGATAAAGAGGCTGAAGACGTCGCGCGGCGTGAAGCCGTAATTCGAAAGCAAATCACTGTTTTCCAGCGCCTTGATAACGTCCAGCGAGTCAATCATCAGCTGGTTGCTGATCCGGCTCGCCAGCTGTTCCTTCTTGCGCAGCGTGCCGCTCAGGGTCAGCTTTGCCGGCGACTGCCAGCCGTTGTTCAGCATCCGTGCGACGTAGACGCTCGTGTATTCGGGCTTGATTTCGTAGCGGCCGGGCTGGAGGTAGGTCGCGACCTGCTTGTCGCGGAACGCGCGGTCCAGGCTGTAGGGGCGCTTCACGCCCGCCTCGTTGATCAGCGCGGCATAGACCTCGTCCACGCCGGTCTCCGGATGGACATAGATCACGGCCTCCCGGCGGAAATTCGCCATCCGGTTGTCGCTGGCCCAGTTCCAGGCGTACCAGCCGATCACGGCGAGCACGGCGGCGGCAAGCAGCCCCGCGACCGTCCCGAATCCACGCTTCTTTCCGCCTTTCTTCTTTGCCATGTTACTTCCGCAGGAGGATGGTGTCGCCTTCCCGCAGCCGGTGGGTCGAGGAGAAGACGTTCAGTTTCACGATGGCGCTCTGCCGGACGCCGAAATGCTGGCAGATGTCGCGCAGGGACTCCCCGTCTTCCTCGACGATGTACTTGTCGAGACCGCGGCGGGTCTGTTTCTTCTTCGCCTGGAGGTAGACCATCGTCCCGGGGAGCAGCTCCTCGGAGACTTCCAGGTCATTGAAACGCAGGATTTCCTTCGGGAAGAGGTTGTAGGACGCCGCAAGCGAGGCGTAGGTGTCGCCGCGCTCGGCATAGACGAACGGCACGCCGTTCTGGGTATAGACCTTCCGCGTCAGCGGGAAGGAGAACTCCTCGTTCGCGGCGGGGCGCGGCTCTTCCATCACGGTCGGCGATTCCGGGATCTCCTCGACCGCCGGCGCCTCGGACTTCGCGGCCCGGGCGCGCTTGCGCACCTTCTTGACCTTCACCTTGCGGGCCGCCTTGTCCGGCGTGGACTCCAGGATTTCCTCCTCCTCGAGCTGCGCGACGGGCTCGAAATCGGACGGCTTCATCCGGTCGAAGCGCGCGAGGTCATTCTCCTCGATCAGCTTGATCAGTTTCGCGGGATACTGGGGATCGGTCGCATAGCCGGCCTTCTTGAGGCCGTACGCCCAGGCCTTGTAGTCCGTGATCTCGTAATCGAAGAGGAAGTGGTAGCGGGAGCGGTAGCGCAGGAAGTCGGAATGGTCCTGGAACGACTGGTAGGCGCTGTCATAGACGCGGAAGCACTCGCCGCGCGTCTCGTCGTCCACCCGCATCGTGGCGCCCTTCCAGTCCGTGTGGCACTTGATGCCGAAGTGGTTGTTGCCCTTCGCGGCGAGGTCGGAAAGGCCGTTGCGGGACTCGAGCATGCCCTGGGCGAGGGTGATGCTGGCCGGAACGCCGCTGCGGTACATCTCGTTGACCGCGTAGGCGGCGAATTTCTCGACATAGGCCTTCTGCGGCGTATCGGCCGCCGAAATCAGGAGGAAAGGCAGGAGCGCCAGGAGGAATCTTTTCATACGGAAGCCAAAGTTAGCAAATTCCGCGCTAAAAATCGAACGTGTCGCCGTCGTCGGCGGCCACGGTGTCGGGGAAGACGGCCTGCGCCTCCCGCGCATAGACGGAGAGGTCCCGCACGCGCGAGGAGTAGTGGCCGAGGAGGAGGCGTCCGACGCCGGCGTCCCGGGCGCATTCCGCGGCCTGGAGGCTCGTCGAGTGGAAGCGCGCCGCCGCCTTGTCGGCCATCTCCGCCGGGTAGGTGGATTCGTGGTAGAGGATGTCGACCCCTTTCACCCACTCCGCGAGCTCCGGGAAGGGCATCGTGTCGCTGCAGTAGGCATAGCTGCGCGCGCGGAATGGCTCGTTCGAGGGCCTGCGCCGGGGCACCAGCTCGTCGAAGCGGAAACCGTAGCATTCGATCTTGTGGCGCAGCGGGAAGGCGCGTACCTCGACGTAGCGGGAGGTATGGACCACCTCCGGCGCCTGCATCTCCAGGGGGTGGTGGATGATTTCATACGCGATTCCGTCCCCGAAGGAGGAGAGGAAGAAGCGCAGGACGTCGCCGAAGGCCGGGGGGGCGTAGATGTGGAGCTCCTGCGTGCGGCCGAGCATCGCCATCGTGGAGAGCAGGCCGAAGATGCCGAAGACGTGGTCCCCGTGGAGGTGGGAGAGGAAGACGGCTTCGATCTTGAGGAAGGAGAGCTTCTGGCGGCGCAATTGCTGCTGCGTGCCTTCGCCGCAGTCAATGAGGAACAAGCGCCCATGGACGGAAAGTACCTGGGCGCTTGGGTTCCTATCAGAAATGGGCATGGCCGAGGCCGTGCCCATTATCTTGAGTGTGAAATTCATCGAGTCCGAAGATTACTCGCCTTTCTCGAGCTTGTCCTTGAGGGCGGCCAGCGCGTCGATGTCGCCGAGCGTGGTCTTCTCGATGTTGGAGTTGATCTTCTTCACGGCCTTCTTGGTGTTGTCCGACTCGGCGGCCACGGCACGCTCCTTGGCCTCGGCGTAGGTACGCACGTGGGAAAGGAGGATGCGGCGGGTGCTGCGGCGGAGCTCCAGGACCTTGAACGGAAGGGTCTCGCCGGCGACGGCCTGCTTGCCGTCTTCCTTGACGAGCTCGCGGTTGAACGCGAAGCCTTCGGTACCGTCAGCGAGGGTGATGGTCGCGCCCTTGTCGCTGATGGAGGCGATGGTTCCTTCGACGACAGAATCCACCGGGAACTTGGCTTCCAGCTCATCCCAAGGGTTCGGGAGCAGCTGCTTGTGGCCGAGGCTGAGCTTGTGGTTGGCCTCGTCGAAGTCGAGGATCTGGACGTCGAGCTTGTCGCCGACGCTGACCATCTCGGACGGATGCTTGATCTTGTTCCAGGAGAGGTCGCTGATGTGGACGAGTCCTTCGACACCGTCTTCCAGTTCGGCGAAGACACCGAAGTTGGTGACGTTGCGGACGACGGCCACCTGCTTGCTGCCGACCGGGTACTTCTCGCGGATGCTCTCCCACGGGTTGGCGGTCAGCTGCTTCAGACCGAGGGACATCTTGCGGGCCTCGCGGTCGAGAGTCAGGATCTGGGCCTCGACTTCGTCACCGACCTTCAGGAATTCCTGCGCGGAGTGGAGTCTCGGGGACCAGGACATTTCGGAAACATGGATGAGACCTTCCACGCCGGGTTCGATTTCAACGAATGCGCCGTAGTCGGCGATGAGGACGACCTTGCCCTTCACCTTGTCACCGACCTTCAGGTTCTCGTCGAGGCTGTCCCAAGGATGGGCGCTCAGCTGCTTGAGACCGAGGGCGATGCGCTTCTGCTGCTCGTTGAAGTCGAGGACGACGACCTTGATCTTCTCGTCGAGGGAGACAACCTCCTCAGGATGGTTGATGCGGCCCCAGGAGAGGTCGGTGATGTGGATGAGACCGTCCACGCCGCCGAGGTCGACGAACACGCCGTAGTTGGTGATATTCTTGACAGTGCCTTCGAGAACCTGGCCCTTTTCAAGCTTGCCGATGAGTTCGGCGCGCTTCTGCTCCTGCTCGGCCTCGAGGAGGGCCTTGTGGGAGACGACCACGTTGCGGAACTCCTGGTTGATCTTGATGATCTTGAAGTCGATGGTCTGGTTCACGTAGACGTCGTAGTCGCGGATGGGCTTGATGTCGATCTGGGAGCCCGGGAGGAAAGCCTCGATACCGAACACGTCGACGATCATACCGCCCTTGGTGCGGGTCTTGACGAAGCCCTTGACGACCTCGCCGGAGTTGTAGGCCTCGTTGACGCGGTCCCAGGACTTGAGGGCGCGGGCCTTCTTGTGGGAGATGATGAGCTGGCCTTTCTTGTCCTCGGCGGACTCGACGTAGACTTCCACCTTGTCACCGACCTTCAGGTCCGGGTTGTAGCGGAATTCCGGAGCGGAGATGACACCCTCGCTCTTGCCACCGATGGAAACGATGACCTCACGCTTGTTGATGGCGGTTACCTCGCCGGTGACGACCTCGTTCTCCACGACTTTCGAGAAAGTCTTGTCGTACGCTTCCTCGATGGCGCCTTTGTCTTCGCCGCCGTAGACGTCTCCGCCTTCAAACGCTGCCCAGTCGAATTCTTCCGGGGCGACAGAGGCGTTGAGCACTGTGTTTTTTAATTCTTCTGCCATAGTAGTTGATCTTGTAACAAACTAGGGGTTTGACATTATGTTCCGTGCTTTTTCAAAAAGCCCGCAAATATAGGAAAAATAAATGATTTACAAAATTTTTGAGTATATTCATCATCCAAAAAAGAATCTGCTTATGAAAAGGCTCCTCCTCCTGCTGCTCATCCTCGTTTCGTCCGGGTCCTTCGCCCAGGATATCCGGTCCCTCACGTGGTCTTTCCGGCCCTATCCGGACGTGGAGACGGCCTGGACGCCGGCGCCCGCCGGCTACAAGCCGGTCTACCTGTCCAACTTCTCGCGGCACGGCAGCCGCTACCTCTCCTCCGCGGAGAGTTATACCGCGCCGCTTGCGGTCCTCGAGGCGGCCGGCCGGGACGGCGCGCTCTCCGAGACGGGAAGGTCGCTGCTGGAGGATGTCCGGAAAATCGCGGCCGACGCGGCCGGGAAGGAGGGAATGCTGCTTCCCCGCGGCGGACGGGAGCACCGCCACATCATGGAGCGTACCCTCGCCCGCTATCCGGAACTCTTTCAGGGGAACGGCGCCAGGATCGACGTCTATTCCTCGACGAGCCAGCGCTGCCTGATGAGCATGGCCTACAGCCTCGACGCCATCACGGCGAAGAACCCGCGGATCCGGTACGACCGCCACGTCGGTCCCGGAATCCAGGCCGAGGTCTTCAATTCCTACCCGGTCTCGGACGTCCACCATACCTACGGCGATGCGCTGGCGGCCCGGGAGCTGGAGGAGGGCGCCTGCGAGGCCCTGCTCGACCGGATCTTCACGGGCGGCGAGGCCGGGAAGGCCCGCTACCTCGACGCGCAGGGACGGAAGCAGTTCGTCCGCTACCTGTGGGAGCTCACGATCGACAACGCCCTCAACGACGAACTCGGGATAGACTTGTACAAGTATTTCACCTACAGTGACTTCTATGGCGCATGGCGCGCCGTGAACTGGCGGGAGTACTTTATCATCGGCCCCTCCGCGGAGTACGGCGAGATCGTCCGCAACGAGGCCTCGACGACGCTGCGCCACATGATTGAGCACGCCGACCGGGCGCTCGCGGGCGGGCCCTACCGCGCGACCCTGCGCTACGGCCACGACACCCAGATGGCCCCGCTGGCCGTCGCGATGGACATCGAGGGCTGCAGCGCCCCCGTCGCCGACCCGGCCCACCCGGAGGCCTCCTGGATCCTGGATGAAATCTGCCCGATGTGCGGCAACATCCAGCTGGTCTTTTTCCGGAAGAACGGCTCTTCCGACATCCTCGTGAAGGTGCTCCTCAACGAGCGGGAATCCCGGGTCGCCGGGGTCGAAACCGACCGCTGGCCGTTCTACCACTGGTCCGACCTCCGGGCCCATTACCTGGCGTCGATTGACGGGCGCCCGGACTTCAACCGGGGCGGATGGCAGGCCGAGGAGGTCGCGGAAGGCGTCGTCTATGAGCGCTACAGCGGGGTCGATCCGGTTTCCGGCGTCCACCAGCTGGTCCACGCCGTCGCGGCGGACGCGAAGCGCTTCACGGCCGTGGCGAGCGCCGACGCGGACGGCGCCACGGCGTCCGACGCGCTGCGGAAGGCGGGCGCGCTCGCGACCGTGAGCGCGACGTACCGCTCGGCGGACGGTGTCCGCCACCCGGCGGTCCGGGACGCGCGCACGGCCCTGCTCGAGACCGCGGACGGCCGCCTCGTGCTGGTCGTGGTCGACGGGGGCCGGCCGAACATCGCGGAGGGGATGACGGGAGCCGAGCTCTCCGCCTTCCTCGTGGCGCACTTCCGGCCGCGCCGGGTCGAATACCTGGATGACGGGGAGACGAGCACCCTCTGCGTCCGGGGGCGCGGGGCGGCGGAGACGGGCGTGGTCAACTACCCGTCGGCGTCCCGGACCTTCCTCCACGACGGGCAGTGGAAGGCCCCGGCCCACGTCCATATCCTCGCGCGTTAGGCGCTATTTCAGCAGTTCGATCAGGTACGCGCACTTGCGCGGATTGCCGAGCGTCTTGCTCAGGTTGCAGGACAGCTTGACGCAGTCGTGCCACTCGCGGCTTTCGGTGATGCGGCTCCGGGTCAGCTTGAGGACGATGTTCATCGGCTCGCAGCCCGTCACGTCGCAGGTCAGGAAGGTGCCGACGCCGTAGGAGTCCTGGACGCGGCCGGCGACGTAGCGGTGGATTTCGAGGGCGCGGTCGATGTTGAGTCCGTTCGAGTAGCAGACCTGCTTGGTCGCAGGGTCGATGCCGAGGGACTGGTATTTTTCGATGATCTTCTCGGTCTGCTCCTCCTCGTCGCCGCTGTCGACGCGGAGACCCTTGTACATCATCGCCATCCGTTTCGACAGGTTGCTGAAGAAGACCTTGTCGCCGAAGCAGTCGTAGAGGAAGATTCCGTTGTCGCCGTCGTAGACGTCGCTGAACTTCTTCATCACGTTGAAGTTGCACTCGAAGACGCCGCTGACGTTCTCCTCGAAGCTGATCAGCTGGTGGGACATCGTGCCGAGGGCGCTGCAGTCGTGCTTCATCGCGAGCCAGACGTTGCTCGTGCCCGTGAAGCGGCCGGGCCACTGCCGGGAGTCATAGACTTCCTTCATCACGCGGACGACCATGTCCTGGTGGGCGAAGCTCAGGCGGCGCCGGGTCCCCATGTCGCCGAGGGTCAGGCCGCCGCCGAAGATCTGCTCCGACTTGCGGCGGGCGCGCTCCTCCTCCAGGACCGCGTCGTAGCGGTCGATGTCGCCGCGGTGGATGTGCATCAGCTCGGAGACGCAGCTGAGGATGGGCATTTCCCACATGATGGCGGAGAACCACTTGCCGCGCACGCCGACCTGCAGGTGGCCTTCCGCGTCCTGGGAGATGCGGACCTCGCGGGGGTTGAAGCGGTAGCCGCGCAGGAAGGTGAAGTACCAGAGCGGGAGGAAGGGGCAGCGGCGGACCATGAAGTCGATTTCCTCCTCGGTGATGGCCACCTCCTGCATATGGTCGATCTGCTCGCGGAGCAGCTCCGCGAAGCCTTCGGGATAGACCTGGGCGTTCCGGTCGAAGAAGGTGTACTCGACTTCGGCGCGGGGGTATTTCTCAAGGATGTAGTACTGGCAGGTAAAGGTATAGAGGTCGTTGTCAGTAAAGTGCGTGATGATGGGTTTCATGGCGGTTCAGGGGGGGGGTTAATAGACTTCCATGGAGGTGATTCTGGCGGGGGCGTAGGACTGCAGGACGCGGACGCGGAGGGCTTCGGCGGCGCAAGGGTCGAAGCGGAGGATTTTCTTGTGGCCGACGGTCGTGCCGCGGGCGATCTCGTTCCAGACGCCGTCCTGCCGGGCTTCGAGCACGAAGGAGGCGATCTTCTGGCCGTGGGCGATATCCTCCCGGAGGACGACGCAGCGGGCGGTCCGGCCGGCGGGGATCTTCGCGACGAGCCTGCGGTTTCCGGAAGCGACCCGGTCGGCGAAGTACGCCTCACGCGCCGCCTTGAACTCCATCAGCCGCGCGGAGTCGGCGGGATGGATCCGGCCGCGGCGGTCCGGCGGGACGTTCAGCAGGAAGTTGGCGTTGTTGCCGACCGTGTTGAAGTAGATTTCCATCAGCTGATCCACGGTCTTGACGCGGGCGTCCGTGTCGGGGCTGTAGAACCAGCCCGGGCGGATGCTGACGTCGGATTCCGCGGGAATCCAGCGGGCGCCGTGGACGTTGCCGCGGGCGAGGGTATCGGTCCGGGGGGCGCCGATGCCGGGGCTGAAACCCTCGGTGTCGAGGCGGGACCAGTTGGTCTCGGCGGAGCGGCCGCGCTCATTGCCGATCCAGCGGCAGCCGGGGCCGATGTCGCTGAAGATGACGGCGTCCGGGCTCGTCTGCGCGACGACGCCGTTGAAGAGATCCCAGTCATAGGGCATGTTCCGCTGGCGCTCGTCGTTCGTCCCGGCGCCGTCGAACCACTGTTCGAAGACGGGGCCGTAGGCGGTATGGACTTCCCGGATCGTGTTGGCGAAGACCGTGTTGTATTCGGCGGTTCCGTAGGCGGGGTGGTTGCGGTCCCAGGGGGAGATATAGACCCCGAAGAGCAGGCCGTACTCCCGGCAGGCGTCGGAGAGCTCGCGGAGGACGTCGCCCTTGCCGTCGCGCCAGCGGCTCTGGGCGACGGTGTGGGTGCTGTAGGCGCTCGGCCAGAGGCAGAAGCCGTCGTGGTGCTTGGCGGTGATGATGATGCCCTTCATCCCGGCGTCCCGGGCGATGCGCGCCCACTGGCGGCAGTCCAGGTCCGTCGGATTGAAGACGTCGGGATCCTCCTTGCCGTCGCCCCACTCCACGTTGGTAAAGGTGTTGGGTCCGAAATGGGCGAACATATACAGTTCCAGGTCCTGCCAGCGCAGCTGGGCCGCGGTCGGAACGGGGCCGTAGTCCCGGTCCGCGCCGGATGTGCAGGATGGGAGCGCCGCACCGGCGAGCAGCGCCGCGGCCACGCAGGCCGCAATGGAAGATTTCTTCATTTTTCGGAGTTATTTGCCGGATACAAATATAGAGAATTACGGCGAGAATCCGTATCTTTGTAGCTCAATACGAACCCCATCTATGGATAAGAACAGTTACGCGCTGGGAATGAGCATCGCCCACAACCTGATGCAGTCGGGAGTCACGGAACTCGCCATCGATGATTTTGCCGCCGGCCTGAAGGACACGCTCCTCGGGAACAAGACCGCCCTCACGATCGAAGAGGCCGGCCGCGCCCTGGACGCTTTCTTCGCCCGCCTCGAAAAGGACCAGAAAGCCCGCAAGGCGGACCTCGCCGCCAAGATGAAGGAAGAAGGCGAGGCCTGGCTGAAGCGCAACGCCTCCGCCGAAGGCGTCAAGGTCCTCCAGAGCGGCCTCCAGTACAAGGTCCTCAAGAGCGGCAGCGGCAAGCGCCCGGGCCCCTCGAACCGCGTCAAGTGCCACTACGAGGGAACCTTCGTCGACGGCCGCAAGTTCGACAGCTCCTACGACCGCCGCGAGCCCGCCGTCTTCGGCGTGACCCAGGTCATCGCCGGATGGACCGAGGCCCTGCAGCTGATGAACGAAGGCTCCGTCTGGGAGCTCTACATCCCCTACCGGCTGGCCTACGGCGAAGCCGGCGCCGGCAGCAGCATCCCCCCGTGCGCGGCGCTCAAGTTCAAGGTCGAACTCCTGGAGGTCCTCTAGCATGAAGCTCATCATCGAAAGCGGCGCGACCAAGACCGACTGGTGCGCCATCTTCAGCGACGGCAGCGTCCGCCGCATCAAGAGCGAAGGCATCAACCTGACCCTGACCCAGGGCGACGCCTTCGACCAGCTGCTGCGCAAGGCCGTGGCGGCCCTCAACCCCTCCGGCGAAAGCATCAGCGAAGTCCACTGCTACGCCGCAGGCCTCGTCCAGCCCCGCACCAGCGGCAACATCGAATTCGCCTCCGACCTGCTCGGCGCCGCCCGCGCCGTCTGCGGCCACAAGCCCGGCATCACCGCCATCCTCGGCACCGGCTCGAACAGCTGCCTCTACGACGGCGAGAACATCGTCCGGAACGTCCGCTCCGGCGGCTTCATCCTCGGTGACGAAGGAAGCGCCGCCTGCCTCGGCAAGATGTTCCTCTCGGACTACCTGAAGGGGCTGGTCCCGGCGGAAGTCGCAGAGCCCTTCGGCGCGGCGTTCAAGGCCGACTACATGACCGTGGTCGAGAACGTCTACAAGAAGGACGCGCCGTCCCGCTACCTGGGATCGTTCTCCCCCTGGATCCTGCAGTGGTACGGGAAGAACGACTATGTGACCGCGCTCGTCCAGGACAACTTCCGGCGTTTCATCGAGCGGGCCCTGTCCCGTTACGAGACCGACAAGTACCCGGTCGGCATCGTCGGCAGCTTCGGCTACGTCTGCCGGGACATCTTCCGGAAAGTCGCCGAGCCGTACGGCATCTCCATTTCCGAAATCGTCGAGGCCCCGATCGAGGGCCTGCTGAAATACCACAAGGACTAGTATGCCCGGCCGCTATCCGTCGAAACTGCTCGAAGACGCCGTCGAGGCTATCGGCTCCCTGCCCGGGGTCGGGAGGAAGAGCGCGCTGCGCCTGGCGCTCCATCTCCTCCGCCAGCCCGGCGAGCATGTCCACCGCTTCACGGAAGCCATCAACCACCTCTCTGACGACGTCCGCTACTGCCGCGAATGCATGATGATCGCCGACGGGGACGTCTGCGCAATCTGTGCGGACAAGACCCGCGACCACCGGACCGTCTGCGTCGTCGAGAGCGTCCGCGACGTGATGAGCATCGAGGAGACCGGACAGTACCGCGGCGTCTACCACGTCCTCGGCGGCATCATCTCCCCCATCGACGGCATCGCCCCCTCCGACCTGACGATCCGCCAGCTCGTCGAGCGCGTCCAGGCCCTCGGCCCCGACGCCGAGGTCATCCTCGCCCTCAGCGGCGACGTCGAAGGCGAGACGACCGCCTTCTATATCTACCGCCAGATCGCCCCGGCAGGCGTCCGCGTATCGACGCTGGCCCGCGGCCTGGGCTTCGGGGACGACCTCGAATACGCCGACTCCCTGACCCTCGGCCGCGCCCTCGTCAACCGGCAGATTTTCAAACCGTAATCTTTCCGTTTTTAAATTATTTTTCTACTTTTGCAGGCTGGCTTCTCCGTAACGCCGGCTAACCCGTAAGTTTAATCCTTCCGACGAAAGTGCCGGGAACAACCAGGAAGGGCTATGATCAAGTTTTTCTACAGACTCGGATCTGAGATCGCACTCAGCCAGTCCATAACGGAGTTTGCTGCTATCGGCAAAGAAAATATGCTCTGGATAGACCTCGTCGACCCTACGGGCGACGAAAAAAGAGCAACGGAAGCGTACCTGGACACGGAAATCCAAAGCCGCGGCACCGCCGAGGAAATCGAGAGTTCCTCCCGCTTCTCCGAAAACGATCACGCCATTTTCGCCAATACCAACTTCATGTCGCCGACCGGCGACGGGATGTCGATGGATACGGTATCCTTCATCATCGTGGGCGGAATCCTCGCGACGCTGCGCGAGATTCCGCTGCGGTCTTTCGACTCCCTCCAGCGCCGCATCCAGGCCCGCCCGACCCAGTTCCCCGACGGCTTTACCGTCTTCGTGACGCTGATGGACCAGCGTATCGACCTCGACGCCGACATCGTCGAGCTGATGAGCAAGGACACGGCCCAGTTCAGCAAGCGCATCAACCAGAAAGAAGACATCAACGAGGAGTTCCTCCTCGACATCAACCAGCTGCAGGAGAACGTGATGGTCGTCCGCGAGAACATCGTGGACAAGCAGCGCCTCCTGTCGAACATCGCCAAGAGCGACCACAGCCCGGAATCGATGGACAAGCGCCTCGCCGTCCTCCTCCAGGATATCGCCTCCCTCATCAACCACACGAACTTCACCTTCGAACGTCTGGAGTACCTGCAGGACACGGTCGTCGGTCTGATCAACCTCGACCAGAACCGCATCATGAAGATTTTCACCTTCATTTCCCTGCTCCTGATGCCTGCGACCCTGGTCGCCAGCTTCTACGGCATGAACGTCGACCTGCCGTACGACGGCAAATGGTGGGCGTGGATCGCCATCCTCGGACTGATGGTCCTGCTGGTCGCCGCGCTGTGGTTTATCTTCCGGAAGAAGAAAATGCTCTAGAAGACCAGGATATAGGTCAGGGCTGCCAGGGCGGCGCCGCACATCGGGGCGAGCGCCGGGACCCAGCTGTATCCCCAGTCGCTGTCCCGCTTGTCCCTGATCGGCAGGACCGCGTGGGCGCAGCGCGGCGCCAGGTCACGCGCCGGGTTGATCGCGTAGCCGGTCGCACCGCCGAGGGACATGCCGATCGCCATGATCAGGCAGGTCACCGGGAAGGCGCCGAGCGAGCCCATCCCGACCGCAGGCGTGTTGCCCGCCGTCGCGAAGGCGAGGATCACGAAGACGAGCAGCCACGTGCCGACGCACTCGCAGAAGAAATTGCGGCCGAGGTTGCGGATGACGGGGGCGGTGCAGAAGGTGCCGAGCTTGGCGTCACCGTCCGGCGTCGCATCGTAGTGGTCCTTGTAGAAGGCATAGACGAGGCAGGCGCCGCAGAAGCCGCCGAGCATCTGGGCGACGATGTACGGGAGCACTTCGCCCCAGGCGAAGGAACCCGCGATCGCGAGGCCCAGCGACACGGCCGGATTCAGGTGCGCGCCCGAATACGGACCCGCGATGAAGACGCCGCACATCACGGCGAAACCCCAGGCGAGGGTGATGACGACCCAGCCGCCGTTCTGTCCCTTGGATTTGTTCAGCGTGTTGCTGGCACAGACACCGTCGCCCATCAGGACGAGCACCAGCGTACCGATGAACTCAAACACGCATTTGATAAAGAGTGACATGGTTCGGTTATCAGTTTTTATTTGGTCAATGTTCTTCCCATCGCTTCGGCCCATCCGGCCTTCAGCGCGGCCACCTGCTCCGCAGGGGCCTGCGGCGTGAAGGACTGCTCCGCCTTCCACTGCCGCTTGACTTCCTCCAGGCTGCCCCAGAAGCCGACGGCGAGGCCGGCCAGGTAGGCCGCGCCCATCGCGGTCGTCTCGGTCGTAACCGGGCGCACCACCTTGGTATCCAGCACGTCCGCCTGGAACTGCATCATCAGGTTGTTGCGGGACGCGCCGCCGTCGACCTTCAGTTCGCCGAGCTTCACGCCGGCGTCCTTCTCCATTGCGACGACGATGTCCATCGTCTGGAACGCGATGCCTTCCAGGGCCGCGCGGGCGATGTGGGCGGCCGTCGTGCCGCGGGTGATGCCGGAGATGCAGCCCTTGGCGTAGGAGTCCCAGTACGGGGCGCCGAGGCCCGTCAGCGCGGGCACGAAGTACACGCCGCCGTTGTCCTCGGCCTGCCGGGCCAGCGCCTCGATCTCGGAAGAGGACTTGATGATGCCCAGCCCGTCGCGGAGCCACTGCACGACCGATCCGGCCACGAAGATCGAGCCCTCGAGGGCGTACGTGACCTTGTCACCGATCCGGCAGGCGATGGTCGTCAGGAGGTTGTTGGCGGAGATCACGGGCTTCTCCCCCGTATTCATCAGCAGGAAGCAGCCGGTCCCGTAGGTGTTCTTCACGGAGCCGGGCTCGGTACACATCTGGCCGAAGAGGGCCGCCTGCTGGTCCCCGGCGATGCCGGCGATCCGGACGCCCTTCAGCAGGCCGTCGGCGACCTCGCCGTACACCTCGCTGCAGGAGCGCACCTCCGGCAGCATCGACTCCGGCACGCCGAGCAGGTCGAGCAGTTCCTTGTCCCAGCGCAGTTCGCGGATGTTGTAGAGCATCGTGCGGGAGGCATTGGTCGCATCCGTGATATGGACCCTGCCGCCCGTCAGGTTCCAAACGAGCCAGCTGTCGACGGTGCCGAAGCGGAGCTCCCCGCGCAGCGCCTTCTCGCGCGCGCCGGGCACGTTCTCCAGGATCCAGCGCACCTTCGTGCCGCTGAAATAGGCGTCGATGATCAGGCCCGTCTTCTCCCGGATCCGGTCGGTCAGGCCGAGCGCCTTCAGGCTGTCGCAGTACTCGGAGGTCCGGCGGTCCTGCCAGACGATCGCGTTGTAGACCGGCTTTCCGGTCTTCGCGTCCCAGACGATGGTCGTCTCACGCTGGTTCGTGATGCCGATCGCGGCGATGTCGGACGCCGAAGCGCCGGCCTTCGCCGCCGCGCCGACCATCACCTCCGTCTCGGAGGCGAGGATCTCCATCGGGTCGTGCTCGACCCACCCCGGCTTCGGGAAATACTGCGTGAACTCTTTCTGGCACACGGCCACGCTCTCCCCCTCCCGGTTGAAAACGATCGCCCTGCTGCTGCTCGTCCCCTGGTCCAGGGACAGGATATACTTGCCCATATCTTTAAACGATTTACAAACTCCTACGAAGTTAATAAATAAAAACAGAAAAGATATTTTCCTGAGGCGGCGTTTTTTCGACGATCTCAGGAAAATATCTTTTCTGTTTTAAAGGAAGAGCTGTTTACGCAGCCTTGCCGTCGGAACCGAGGACGTTGATGATCTTGTGCATGTAGAGTTTCTTCATCTCGTCGCGGGCGGGACCGAGATACTTGCGGGGATCGAACTCACCGGGCTTCTCGGCGAACACCTTGCGGATCGCGGCGGTCATCGCGAGACGGCTGTCGGAGTCGATGTTGATCTTGCAGACGGCGGACTTGGAGGCCTCGCGGAGCTGCTCCTCGGGGATACCCACCGCGTCGGGCAGCTTGCCGCCGTTGGCGTTGATGATGTCGACATACTCCTGCGGGACGGAGGAGGAGCCGTGAAGGACGATCGGGAAGCCGGGGAGCTTCTTCTCAATCTCGTGCAGCACGTCGAAGGCGAGCGGCGGGGGAACGAGGCGGCCGGTCTTGGGATCGCGGGTGCACTGCTCCGGGGTGAACTTGTAGGCGCCGTGGGAGGTGCCGATGGAGATGGCGAGGGAGTCGCAGCCGGTGCGGGTGGCGAAGTCGATGACCTCTTCCGGCTTGGTGTA
>JAFRVZ010000029.1 GCA_017438265.1 Bacteroidales bacterium | reverse complement strand
CCGGGGCCGCGCCGCGGGCGATCGCGCCCGCCGCCTGCGCCGCGTCCCGCAGCGCCGCCGCCTCCGTGCTCTCCGCGTAGGCGTAGCCGGTCTTCTCGCCGCAGAGGACGCGGATGCCCGCGCCGTAATCGACGTGGAAACCGCCGGAGCCTACCTCGGAATCCCGGAGCAGCAGGTCGCTGTAGGCGGTGTTCTCGAAATAGAGGTCGGCGTAGTCCCCGCCGCCGGACAGGGCCGTCGCGACGAGCGCTTCCAGCCCTTCCTGGCTGACGTGGAACGTATCCAGATAGTAGCTTTTGTCCTTGATCATGGTTCGGAAGGTTCCGCCGCCTGTCCCAGGGAGCGGATCAGTTCGTATTTTGCCGCATCCCGGACCGTGGTGGTCAGCTGCGTGCCTTCGGCGACGACGGTGAAGGGGCTGCGGGAGTTGTCCGCGATGATCCAGCGGTCGCAGGCCGGGATGTAGTATTTGAAGAGGTACTGCAGGCCGACCGTGTAGCGGCGGCGGATGACCTCGTCGGGGATGTTGTGGCCGCCGGCGGAGACGCGGTTGCGGACCCGCGCGATCGCCAGCTCCGGGGAATTCAGCCAGAAGTACAGGATCGTGACCTCGTAGCCGCCGGCCTGCGCGTCCTTGACCATGTTGAGGAGGGCGCGCGTCGCCAGGGTCGTCTCGATGCCGAAATCCATGCTGCGGTTCAGCAGGAAGTGGTATTTCATCAGCATGTAGCGGCTCGCGGAGACCGACGCGGCGGACGGGTCGAAGGGGGAGAGGCTCTTCGCGAATTCGTCGGAATTCACGAACTGGTTGCAGTCCAGCATCTGGGGCAGCAGCGTGTAGGACGCCGTCGTCTTCCCGCTGCCGTTGCAGCCCGATATGATATACATTTTCGGCATCTCCCGGAAAACAGAATGGGTCGGGTGTGCCGGCCCATTCTGTCTGTAGTTTATACGATAACAGGAACAGTCACTAGGCCGTGGCGGCTTCGAGTTTCTTCAGCATCGAGAACATCACGAGGCCGGAAATCACGCAGAGGGCCATCAGGACGGTCCAGTTGACCCAGAGGGGCACGTTGTTCCAGAGCATCGACGGAATCGAGCTGAGGTAGTTGCCGATCGCGGTCGCGGCGAACCAGAGACCCATCATCAAGCCCTTGTACTTCGGCGGGGCCACCTTCGAGACGAAGGAGATACCCATCGGGCTGAGCAGCAGCTCGGCGAAGGTCAGCACGAGGTAGGTCGAGATCAGGTAGGTCGGGACGACCGGATCCGGGGAGACGCCGCCGACGCTGACGAGCGTCGAGGGGGCCGGCTGGCCCTTCGAGGCGGCGAGCATGATCAGGTAGCCCAGGGCGGCGACGAACATGCCGAGGCCGATTTTCTTCGGGGCGGAAGGTTCCTTGCCCTTGCTCGCGAGCGCGGAGAAGATCGCCATCGAGACCGGCGTCAGGGCGACCACGAAGAACGGGTTGAACTGCTGGAACTGCTGCGGGAGGATATGGATCGTCGGGTCCATGCCGGCGTAGATCGCATAGGCGCCGGCCCACAGGGCGAGGGTCGCGATGCCGCAGGTGATCTTCGCGCGGGACGTCTCGGACTGGAAGGCGCCGAAGAGGGTATAGACCGAAACTGCGATCAGGAAGAGCGGCCAGATGCTGAAGCCGATGCGGAGCGGGCCGCTGACGGTGCTCTGGGTGTAGTCGCGGGCGAAGTAGGTCAGCGAGCTGCCGTTCTGGTGGAAGGCCATCCAGAAGAAGATGACGACGGCGAAGACGAAAACCAGGGCGACGATGCGGTCGCGGGTCTGCTTCGGGCTGAGCTCGGCGACGGGGGCGCCGGCGCCGGCCTTCGCCTGCTTGGCGTTCACGTCGGCGTGCTTGAACCAGTTGCGGAAGCCGAGGTAGATGGCGATGGAGAAGATCAGCGAGACGCAGGCCACGGCGAAACCGAGGTTGTAGGCGGTCGAGAGGTGGGTGATGTAGTACTGGCTGAAGTCCGTGAGGTTCATCGAAGCCACGTTCGCGCCGGGCATCGCGGCCTTCAGCGACTCGAGTTGGGCGGCGACGTCGGCACCGCCGAGGTACTGGTGGGCCAGGGCGGGGATGTCGGCCTTGTAGATCAGGCCGGCGGTCGCGAGGTGCTTGTTGGTCAGCGCGGTGGCGGCGGTCGGGGCGAACATCGCGCCGATGTTGATGGCCATGTAGAAAAGGCTGAAGGCGGAGTCGCGCTTGGCGGAGTACTGCGGATCGTCGTAGAGGTTGCCGACGAGGACCTGGAGGTTGCCCTTGAAGAGGCCGGTACCGATCGCGATCAGCAGCAGGGCGCCGATCATCAGGGCCAGCGCCAGCCCGCGGCCGGCGAAGGCGTTCGTCGGAATCGCGAGGCAGAGGTAGCCGGCGAACATGACGCAGACGCCGGTGATGACGCATTTGCCGAAGCCGATCTTGTCAGCCAGCCATCCGCCGACGACGGGCATGAAATAGACGGCGGCGAGGAAAATCGCATAGAACTGGCCCGCAGCGGCGGCGGAGAAGCCGAACTTGGCCTGCAGGAAGAGCAGGAAGATGGCCAGCATCGTGTAGTAGCCGAAGCGCTCGCCCGTATTCGCGAGGGCCAGCGCATACAATCCTTTGTGTTGTCCTTTGAACATTGTATGGTTAGGTTTAAATAATCCGAAACCGTATCGCACAAAGATAACAATAAAAAATGGTATATTTGTATGTGCGCAAGTTCGGGTTCATACTGGTGCGGGGCGTGATGGGGCTGTTTTCGGCCCTGCCGCTGCGGGTGCACCGCGCGCTGGGCGGATTCCTGGCGTGGATCCTGCGGGATCTGATGCACTACCGCCGGGACGTCGTCCTGACGAACCTGTCGCGCAGCTTCCCGGCGATGCCCTACAAGGAGGTTTCTCGCAACGCCGACCGGTTCTACCGGCACCTCGGCAACGTGATCGCCGAAGCGGTCTGGATCGGGCACTCCTCCGCGGAGCGCGTGACGCGCAGCCACATCGTCGAATGTGCGAATCCGGAGGTGCTGAACGCGGCGTTCGAGAATGCGCCGGGCGTGATGCTGATGATGACCCACCGCGGCAACTGGGAGCTCCTGGGCGGCCTGTACTGCACGAACTACGGGCCGGAGCCCTGGGCCTTCCGGCCGGAGGACGTCTGCTGCGTCTACCGGCGACTGAAGAGCCCGCTCTGGGACCGGGTGATGGCCGTGAACCGGATGTACCCGCTGCGGAAGACGGCCTTCGACGGGTATGTGGAGAGCGAGAAGATGCTGCGCTACGCGCTGGAGCACCGCCGGGAGCGGAAGATCTTCATCTTCCCGAACGACCAGTTCCCGTACGCGATTGCGCAGCGGATGAAGGTCGACGACTTCATGCACCAGCCGACCTGGTCGATGGCCGGGGGCGCCGCGCTCGCCGTGAAACTGGGCCTCAGCGTAGTCTATATGGGGAGCCGGATGCGGCCGGACGGCGGCTACGAGACGGTCTATACGGAAATATGCCGCGATGCCTCCGGGATGACGCCGGAGGCCGTGATGAACGGATATTACAAACTGCTCCAGGCGGAGCTCGAGGCCGAGCCCTGGAACTACCTCTGGAGCCACAAACGATGGAAAAGCGTATGAAAAAGTTTTTGATAAGCCTGTTGCTTCCGGCGCTCTGCCTTGCCGCGCGCGCCCAGGAAGGCGTCGTCAGCTACGCGCTGCCGATGACGACGCTCCACTTCGAGGTGGAAGCCGAACTGGAATCCTTCTTCGCCGGCCCGTATGCCCGGTATGCCTCCAAGTACCTCGGCGTCGAGGCCCGGCAGGCGGACGAATCCGGCTACCGGATCGTCAGCGTCAAGCTGACGCCGTGCATCGAGGCGGACCCCGTCGCGCGTTTCTCCTACGCGATCCCGAAAGGGGAGTCGACGCCGGCCTTCCTGCAGCTGAGCGCGCAGGGCCTCGTCGCCGTCTCCGACGGCAGTTTCGGCCGCCAGAACATCTGGCGCTTCCCGGCGCCGGCCGGCGCGGACTTCTCCGGCCGCGGCCTGAGCGAGAACATCACCTCCGAGGCGACGACCCTCTACCGGAACGTCCGGGAGCAGTCCGCCTACGGCCGCGTCCCGGTCCAGCAGAACATGGTCGTCGAGAAATCCGCCGAGGACAAGGCCCGCGAGACCGCGGAGATGATCTTCAACCTGCGGCGGACGCGCGTCCAGATCGTCACCGGCGATACCGACGCGACCTTCAGCGGCGAGGCGATGGCCTCCGCCGTCGCGGAGATCGACCGCCTCGAGAAGGAGTACCTGTCGCTCTTCGTCGGCTACAGCGAGTTCCAGACCCAGACGATGCACTTCGACGTCGTCCCGGATCCGAACGCCGCCTCCCAGATGTACATCGCCTTCCGCGTCTCCGAGACCGAGGGCCTGGTTTCCGCGGACAACGTCTCCGGCATCCCCGTGATCGTGGACCTGACCCCGCAGCAGCTCCCGGCGACCCCGGCCGCCACGAAATCGAAGCAGGTCATCCGCTACCGCATCCCGGCGATCTGCAACGTCCGCCTGCTCGAGGGCTCGAAGGTCCTCCTGCAGACCCGCGTGCCCGTGTACCAGCTCGGCGTGAACGCCGCCTTCCCTGCCAGTTAATAACCGATCAAATAACACAAAGCTATGAGTATTAAAGATTTAGAGCCTAAGTACGTATGGAATAACTTCTACGAGCTGACCCGGATCCCGCGCCCGTCCAAGCACGAGCACAAGGTCCAGGAATACCTCCTGGAATGGGGAAAGAAGCGCGGCTTCGACACGAAGCGCGACGAGACCGGCAACATCATCATCTCCGTCCCTGCGACCCCCGGCTATGAGAACCGCCGCGGCGTGATCCTCCAGGGCCACATGGACATGGTCCCGCAGAAGACCTCCGATTCCTCCCACGACTTCCTCAAGGATCCCATCAACGCCTACATCGACGGCGAGTGGGTGACCGCCGACCGCACGACCCTCGGCGCCGACGACGGCATCGGCGTGGCGATGAGCCTCGCCGCGCTCGAGGACCCGAGCGTGGAGCACGGCCCCCTCGAGGTGCTCGTGACCTATGACGAGGAAACCGGCATGACCGGCGCCAGCGAGCTGCGCCCGGGCGTCCTGAAGGGTGACATCCTCCTGAACCTCGACTCCGAGGACGAAGGGGAGCTCTGCGTCGGCTGCGCCGGCGGCCTGGACGTCTCCGCGGAATTCAAGTACTACAAGTACAACACGCCCGCAGGCATGAAGGCCCTCCGCTTTACCGTGAACGGCCTCCAGGGCGGTCACTCCGGCATGGACATCTCCCTGTACCGCGCCAACGCCAACAAGGTCGTCGCCCGCATCCTCCTCCCGCTGATGGAGCAGTGCGGCGTGCGCGTCGTCTTCTTCCGCGGCGGCTCCCTCCGCAACGCGATTCCCTTCGAGGCGACCGCGGAGATCCTGATCCCGGAGGCAAGCTATGCCGCCGTGCGCCAGGCGATCGTTGATTCCTTCGACACCATCCGCAGCGAGTTCATCGACAGCGATCCTTCCTCCGCCCTCACGATCGAGGACGAGGTCCCGGTGATGCCGAAGTTCATCCAGCAGAAGACGATGCTCCGCGCCGTCAAGGCCATCATCGCCGCCCCGTCCGGCGTGATCCGCATGAGCCAGACGATGCCCGGCCTGACCGAGACCTCGATCAACCTCGCCATCGTCCGTACCCAGCACGGCAAGATCAGCATCCATTCCCTGATGCGCAGCGCCGTTGATACCTCGAAGGATTACCTCGCCCAGCGCGTCCGCTGCCTGTTCGAACTCGCCGGCGCCGACTCCGTCACCTTCGCCGGCGGCTACTCCGGCTGGACCCCGCGCCTCGACACTGCGATCAACAAGGTGATGATGGACGTCTTCGAGAAGTGCTACGGCTACCCGATGAAGATGATGGCGACCCACGGCGGCCTCGAGTGCGCCATCATGGGCGCCAAGTACCCCAACTGGGAAATGGCCTCCATCGGACCGACCATCCGCTATCCCCACAGCCCGGACGAGAAGGTGGAAATCGCCTCCGTCGCCCGCACGTGGGACTACCTGAAGGCGGTCCTGAAGGAAATCCCTTGCAAATAAAGTTGAAATTACCTATCTTTGCAGCCCTTTGGAAGGTTTCGGCCTCCGGAGGGCTGTAATTTATTATTATCAACAACATTATGATCAAACAGTACGAAACCGTTTTCATTGCAACTCCCGTTTTGTCTGATGCCCAGATGAAGGAAGCGGTTGCCAAGTACGTGAGCCTCATCAAAGACAACGGCGGTGAGGTCGTGTACGAAGAGGATTGGGGGCTCAAGCAGCTCGCGTACCCGATCCAGCACAAGACGTCAGGTTTCTATTACCTGATTGAATTCAAGGCCGACCCGCAGTTCGTCGCCACCTTGGAGACCCAGTATCACCGTGACGAGCGGATCATCCGCTTCATTACCGTCGCGCTTGACAAGAACGCCGTCGCGTACGCCGAGAAGCGTCGCGCCAACAAGGCGGCGAAAGAGGCTGCGAAGGCCGAGGCTCCCGCGGAGGCCCCTGCAGCAGAAGTTGAACCCGAAGCAAAGGAGGACTAAGCCATGGCACAGACGAATGAACAGAACGGCGAAATCCGTTACCTCAATCCGCCCGCAGTGGAAGTCAGGAAGAAGAAGTACTGCCGTTTCAAGAAGGCAGGCATCAAGTATGTCGATTACAAGGACCCTGAGTTCCTGAAGAAGTTCCTCAATGAGCAGGGAAAGATTCTCCCGCGCCGCATCACCGGTACTTCCCTGAAGTTCCAGCGCAAGGTGGCCCAGGCGATCAAGCGCGCCCGCTCCCTCGCCCTGCTTCCGTATGTTACTGACCTTCTTAAATAATCAGCCCTATGAAAATCATTTTGAAGAAAGAAGTTGCCAATCTCGGCGAGGCCGGTGATGTGGTGGAAGTGAAGGCTGGTTATGCCCAGAATTACCTGGTTCCCCAGGGTTACGCCGTGATGGGTACCCCGTCCGCCCTCAAGCAGCACGAGGAGACCCTCCGTCAGCGCGCCCACAAGGAAGCGAAGCTCGTCGCCGACGCCGAGGCGCTGGCCGCGAAGCTGGCCGCCGTTCCGGTGAAGGTTTCCGCGAAAGTGACCGAGGCCGGCAAGCTGTTCGGCTCCGTCGGTGCGAACGCCGTCGTCGAGGCGCTGTCCGCCGCCGGTTACGAGATCGAGAAGCGTTTCGTCGATGTTCCCGAGATCAAGGAACCCGGCGAGTACGAGGCCAAGGTCAAGCTCTATAAGGGCGTCTTCGCCAACCTCAAGGTCGAGGTCGTTCCCGAAGCCTAATTTCGCTTTAACGCAAAAAGAACTGTTTTCCTGAGACAGTCGAAAAAACGCCTGCTCAGAAAAACAGTTCTTTTTGCTTGGTTTTCGCTGAAAAGACTGTTTTCCTGAGATATCCCGAAAAAGGGCTACTCAGAAAAACAGTCTATTCAGCTAGATGCGTCTCAAAACGCAGAAAAAGCAATTTTCCTGAGATCGTCGAAAAAACGCCGCCTCAGAAAAATTGCTTTTTCCGCTTCCAGGGCCGTCATGCCCGACCTGTTCTCCCTCCCCGCCCGCGCCCCCACTGCTTTTTTAGCGTGATTTATAACCCGCTGACAGCCAATTAATAACGCAAAGCAATTCCGTAAAAAAACACATCCCTGCTTTATATAATCACCTCTACACCAGCACGTTACAAATCACGCTCCGCCACCCCTCCCGGCCCATCGCTCTTCCTTCTGTTTTTTCTGTGTTATTCTTTTCCGCTTCCCGGCATTTCGGTTTTCGGAAAGCGCAGAAATCGCTAATTTTGCGGTGAGAACAGTTTTAATGAGAGTGATATGAACAGGAAAAGGTTTTTATGGCTGATGCTGGTCGCGCTGGCGGCGGGACTGGCGGTGACGGCGTGCCGGGTGCAGAAGGCCGGCGCTTATGAGTTGCATGTCAAGGGCGTCGAGGTGCCCTCGACGGCGAATCCGGACCCGGCGGCGCCGACGGTGTTTTTTACTTCGGACATCAGCCCGGAGGGCCTGGTCAAGGTCTATGAGGCGCTGGGCGTGAAGCCGGAGGGACGGGTCGCCGTCAAGATTTCAACCGGCGAGTCCGAGGAGAGCAACCACCTGCGGCCGGACTTTATCAAGGACCTGGTCCTCAAGGTCGGCGGCACGCTGGTCGAGTGCAATACCGCCTATGGCGGCAACCGCTCGACGACGGAGGCGCACCGCAGGGCGATCGCCGAGCGCGGCTTCGAGAAGGTCGCGCCGGTGGACATCATGGACGCCGAGGGGGAGATGCGCATCCCGGTCGTGGACAAGCGGCACATCCAGTATGACATCGTGGGCGCGCACCTGCAGAATTATGACTTCATGGTGAACCTGGCGCATTTCAAGGGCCACGCGATGGGCGGCTTCGGCGGCGTGCTGAAGAACCAGAGCATCGGCGTCGCCTCCTCGTCCGGCAAGCTTTATATCCATTCCGCCGGGCGCAGCACGACCCGCTGGATGTCGGACGAGCAGGACGGCTTCCTCGAGAGCATGGCCGCCGCGGCGCAGGCGGTCCACAATTATTTCAAGCAGGACGGCCGCAACATTATCTATATCAATGTGATGAACAACATGTCCGTCGACTGCGACTGCGACGCCCACCCGGCCGAGCCGCGCCTGAAGGACATCGGCATCCTCGCTTCCGTCGACCCGGTCGCCCTTGACAAGGCCTGCGCGGACCTGGTCTTCAACCATGTCGATGCCGCCGGCGACGATGCCAAGCCACTCCAGGAGCGCATCAACCGCCAGCACGGCCTCCACATCCTCGATTACGCCGCCCAGATCGGCCTCGGCCAGCTCAAATACAACCTCGTCAACATCGACTGACTCTCCGCTTCGCAAAGGTAGAGAGGTTCGCAATTCGCTAGATAGGAAGAGGTTCGCAATTCGCTAGAATTGCGAACCTTCGAATAATTCGCCGGCATCGGAGCGGCGGTCCGCCTGGCGGTATTCGTTGAAGGCGTAGCTGAGGGTCAGGGTGATGGAGGGGTAGGCCGGGCGGATGCGGGTCGTGGAGAGGAGGCCGTCTGCCTCGCGGCGGTTGTCGTAGCGCGCGGTCGCGAGGAAGTCGCGGAAGGCGAGGACGGCGGTGATCCGGCGCTTGAACATCTGCTGCCGGAGGGAGAGGTTGGCGTAGAAGTACGGGTCCTGGCGGCCCTGGGAAGAGACGGCGGGCCCGACGAGGTTCGCGTCAAGCTGGAGGCGGGTCGTCGGGGAGAGGGTGAAGGTGTTGCCGAGGAAGGCCTCGTAGTTGAAGCTCGTCGCGTCGCGGCCCTGCCGGGGGTTGTAGATGCGGAAGTCGTAGTAGTAGGCGCTGCCGTTGGCGATGAGGCTCCAGTGCTTCGTGAGGCGCAGCTGGGCGCTGAGTTCGGCGCCGGCGGACTTGTCGATGCCGACGTTCGCGAGGGAGTCGAGGGTCACGCCGGGGAGGTAGGCGACGCGGATGCGGTCCATCTTGTCCTTGCGGTCGCGGTAGAAGAAGGTCGCCGAGACGGAATGGGCCTCGCCGAAGCTCTTGCGGACGTTCAGTTCGTACGCGTTGGTCATTTCCGGGAGGATGTCGGGGTTGCCGACCATCGCGGTGTAGTAGTCCTCATACGTGATATAGGGCTCAAGCTGCCAGATGTTGGGGCGGTTCGTGCGGTAGGAGTAGCCGAGGGTCACGGCGCTGCCGTCGGGGAAGGTGTAGCCGGCGTGGGCGGAGGGGAAGAGCTCCCACTTGCGGATGTCGCGGCTGGCGCCGGACATCGTGATTTCCAGGAAATCGTGGCGGTGGTCGGCGCGCAGGCCGGCCTGGAGGCTGACGGGGCCGAAGCGGTCGGACCACTGCGCGTAGAGCGAGTTCATCGTCCGGCAGTAGTAATAGATGTTGTAGAGGTCGTCGCGCCAGCGGTACTGCTGCGCGGCGCGGTCCCAGAATTCGATCGAGTAGTCGCCGTCCTCGATGTAGCGGCTGTACTCGTAGCCGGCCTCGAACTTGCCGGTCTCGCTGTAGGGGAGCGTGTAGTCGAGGTAGCCCTTGCGGTTCCAGCGGTGTTCGCTCTCGTAGGCGAGGGAGCCGTCCACACGGCCGCCGCCCGTGCCGAACATGTTGCTCTCGTAGTACTCCATCGCGTTCCAGTCGTATTTCGCGTAGTAACTGGCGCTGATCCTGTGGCCGCGGTCGTTGAACTTGTGGGCATAGGCGGTGTTGAGGATCGCGATGTTCTCGTCGAGGGAATAGACGTCGTGGCTGACGTAGGAGGTGCTGGCGGTCGTGCCGTAGCCGAGGCGCTCGTCGCGGTAGTCCATGTCGCCGGTGCGGACGCGGTTGGTGTAGCCGCCTTCGAGCTCGAGGAGGAAGTCGTCGACGCCGTTGTTAAAGGCGTAGCCGACCTTGCCGGAATAGCGCTGGCGGATGCCGCGGCGGGGGCCGTCGGAGACCGAGCGGGCCGTCGCGTCGTCCACCGTGGTCATTTTCTCCTGGTGGAAGGCGCTGCGGGTCCGGATGTCGAGGGCCGTCACGCCGGCGTACCAGCGGTGGTTCTTCACGTTGCGGTTGACGAGCGCGTCGAGGTTGTAGCTGCCGAGGGTGCTGAAGGAAAGGTTGACGGCGCCGTTGACGCCGGGGGCCGTGTCCTGTTTCGTGATGACGTTGATGATGCCGACGTCGCCGTCGCTCTCGTAGCGGGCGGAGGGGACCGTGATGATTTCGATGTTTTCGATCGCGCTGGCGGGGATCTGCTCCAGGGCCTGGGAGCCTTCGCCGATCGCGGGCTTGCCGTTGACGTAGACCTTGAAGTTCGCGCTGCCGCGGAAGGTCAGCTCGCCGTCCGCGTTGACGCGGACCGAGGGCGTGCTTTCGAGGATGTCGACGGCCGTGCCGCCGGCGGCGAAGATGTCGGCCGCGGCGCTGATCGTCTTCTTGTCGAGCTTGTAGACCATGTATTTCCGCTCGGAGACGACGACGGACTGGTCCAGTTCCAGCTCCATGCCGGTCAGGCTCAGGGAATCGATCTGGAGTTCGGTCACGTTCTGCGCGAAGGAGGGGAGGGCGCAGAGCAGGACCGCGAAGGAGCGGGCTATTTTTCTCATTGTCAGTGCGTTATATACTTTTTCGGGTGCTTGCCGACGAGGTGCATGCTCTCGTAGATGGCCTGGATGCGCTTCGTGTCGGCGGCGGCGTCGTCGGTCAGCTCGACCTTCGGGCCGAGGCCGACGCGCTTGGTCCCCCAGTCGAAGTAGCAGCAGTAGACGACGCAGCCGGTCGCCTTCGCGATGAAGTGGTAGCCGGACTTCCAGCGCTTCACGGGCTTGCGGGTGCCTTCCAGGGCGATGGCGAGGTGGAAGCGCGGGGTGCGCTCCATCTCGGCGGTCAGCGTGCGGAGCAGTGCGGCGCCGTTCGTGCGGTCCGTCGGGATGCCGCCCATCTTGCGGACGAGGATGCCGAGCGGCCAGAAGAAGAGTTCCTTCTTGACCATGCATCTGGCGGATTCACCGAACTGGCGGTAGTACAGGTAGGCGATCACGAAGTCCCAAATCGAGGTATGCGGCGCGCCGAGGAGGATGCACTTGTCCTCGGGCGCGGGCCCCGTAACCGAGGTCCAGCCCAGTTTGCGGAGGATCCATCCGCAGGTTTTACCCCATCTGTCCATAGCTGATTGTTAAATGTTTACGTCTTCCAGTTCCTCTTCGGAGCGGAGGTTCTCGCGGATGAAGTTCTGGCGGTCGATCGTGTTTTCGCCCATATAGAAGGCCATGATGTCGGCGATGGACTCCTCGTCGGCGAGCTTGACGTTGTCGAGGCGCATGTTTTCGCCGATGAAGTCGACGAACTCGTTCGAGGAGATTTCGCCGAGGCCCTTGAAGCGGGTGATCTCGACGCCGGTCTTCAGGTCGCGGACGGCCTTCTCCTTCTCGTCGGTCGAGTAGCAGTAGCGGGTCGCCTTCTTGTTGCGGACGCGGAAGAGCGGGGTCTGGAGGATGTGGACGTGGCCGCGGCGGATCAGGTCCGGGTAGTACTTCATGAAGAAGGTCAGGACCAGCATGCGGATGTGCATGCCGTCGTCATCGGCATCGGTCGCGACGATGATGTTGTTGTAGCGGAGGTTGTCGAGGTCGTCCTCGACGCCGAGGGCCGAGATCAGCAGGTTCAGCTCCTCGTTCTCGGCGACTTTCTTGCGGCTTTCCTTGTAGCAGTTGATCGGCTTGCCGCGCAGCGAGAAGACGGCCTGGTTGTTGGCGTTGCGGACTTTGGTGATCGTTCCGCTCGCGGAGTCGCCCTCCGTGATGAAGATCGAGGAACGCTCGATGTCGGCTTCTGTCTTTTCGGTCACCTTGTCGTTGTAGTGGTAGCGGCAGTCGCGGAGCTTGCGGTTGTAGACGTTCGCGCGCTTGTTCTTCTCGCGGGTCTTCTTCTGGATGCCGGAGATTTCCTCGCGCTCCTGCTGGGAGGACTTGATCTTCTCCTCGATGACGGGGACGATGTCCATGTGCATCCGGAGGTAGTTGTCCAGGTTCTTGGAGATGAACTCGTTCACGAAGTTGCGGATCGTCGGGCCGGTGCTGCTGCGGATCGCGCCGTGCTCGTCCTTCTCCTGTTTCTCCCACATGTAGGTCGAGCCGAGCTTGGTCTTGGTCTGGGCCTCGAAGGTCGGTTCCTGGATCTGGATGCTGATCGCGCCGACGATGCCCTGGCGGCAGTCCTGCGGGTCGTAGTTCTTCTTGAAGAACTCCTTCAGGGTCTTGGCGATCGCTTCGCGGTAGGCGGCGAGGTGAGTTCCGCCGTCGCGGGTGTTCTGGCCGTTCACGAAGGAGGAGATGTTCTCGCCGTAGGCGTTGCCGTGGGTCAGGACGACTTCGATGTCTTCGCCGACGAGGTGGATCGGGGGGTAGAGCGGGGTCTCGGAGAGGTTTTCGTTGACGAGGTCGAGGAGGCCGTTTTCCGACTTGTAGGGGACGCCGTTCAGGACGACCGTGAGGCCTTTCTTCAGGTAGGAGTAGTTCTTCGCCATCGTCTCGACGTAGTCCATGTTGTAATGGTACTCGCCGAACATCAGGTTGTCGGGGGTGAAGGTCACGAGGGTCCCGTTCTTCTCCTTCGAGGGGGCTTTCCCGCTGTCCACGAGGACGCCGCGCTCGAAGCGGGCCCAGGAGCTCTCGCCGTCGCGGAAGGAGCAGACGTAGAACACCGCGGAGAGCGCGTTCACGGCCTTCGTGCCGACGCCGTTGAGGCCGACGGACTTCTTGAAGGCCTTGTCGTCGAACTTGCCGCCGGTGTTGAGGATGCTGACGGCCTTGACGACGGAGTCCAGGGGGATGCCGCGGCCGAAGTCGCGCACGCGGACCTGCTCGTCGGCGATGGTGACCTGGATCTGCTTGCCGAAGCCCATCGCGTATTCGTCGATCGAGTTGTCGATGATTTCTTTCAGGAGGACGTAGATGCCGTCGCCGGGGTTGCGGCCGTCGCCCAGACGGCCGATGTACATGCCGGGACGGCGCCGGATGTGCTCGACGCCTTCCATGGTGACGATTTGGGCGTCACCGTATTCCATTTTGGGAACCGTTTCCTCTGCCATAAAGACTTTTCCGCTTAGAATCCCACGAAGATAACAAAAAAAAGCGGGATTCCCTCGGAAAAATCAGTTCACGAAGCCGGTAATGTAGAGGTTGACGAGCGGGCGGAGGGGGGAGTCGGTCGTCAGGGTCAGCAGGACGAGGACTTCACCGGCGGGGAGGCCGGCGGTGTCGAGGGTGAATTCGAGGGTCGTCTTCGCGCCGGGGGCGAGCGGAGGGACCGTCGGGACCGAAGCGCGGTTGCTGTCGGAGTCGATCTTGTAGACGGTCAGGTCGCTCTTGCCCTTGTTGGTCAGGGCGAAGGTCGCGCGCACCCGGGTGCCGGCCTTGACCTTGCCGAAGTTGAAGGTGCTGCTTTCGAAGAGCGGGTTCGCGCCGGCGGCTTTCTGCTGGGCGCTCCAGGCGTTGAAGTCCTCGCGGGTGAAGGCCCAGAAGCCGATTTCGCCCTTGCCGGCGCCGAGGCGCGGGTTCGGGTCGGAGAGCATCGCTTCCGCGCCGGGGGCGGACTTTTCCGCGGGGGCGCCGCCGCCGGCCCGGAGGGCCTTGCCGTTCACGACGGGGGTCGCATAGTAGTAGTTCTTGCCCCAGCGGGAACGGTCGGCGTCGACGGTATAGGCGAGGGTCGCGGTCGCGCCGGCAGGGATCGGGTTGGGGGAGACGCTGAGCGAGAGGCCCGCGGAGACGCCGCTGAATTCCAGCTTCAGGGGCGCGCCGCCGAGGTTCGCGACGAGCATCTCGCCGCTCTTCTGCTGGCCCTGGGAGAGGTTTCCGACCTTGACGTCGAGGGTCTTGAGGCCGAGGTCGCCGAAGCGCCAGGTATAGAGCTCGCCGAGGGGCTGCTTCTTCGTGTGGGTGCTTCCGCGGAGCTTGAGGATCACGGGTTTGCTAAGGGAGGAGACGTAGACGGTCAGGTTCTTGTCGAAGGGGTAGGCGCCCTCGTCGTTGCTGTAGGTCGCCTTGACCGTGCCTTTGCCGCCGGCCGGGATCGGCTCACGGGTCCAGGTCACGTCCGTGCAGCCGCAGGAGGAGATGACGTTGTAGATCGCGATGGGTTTGGAGCTGCGGTTCGTGAGGGTGAAGGTGCAGCTGACGGGACCGTCGGAGGCGAGGATGTCGCCGAAGTCGTGGACGGTCTTGTCCCATTCGACAACGCCTTCCACGCGCTGCTGGGCCTGCATTCCAAGGGACAGGAACAGCAGCAGGGCGGCAAGGATGCGGTTTGGTACAATTTTCATAGTACCAAAGATAACAACAAAAATCTTTCCAGCCGGTTTGATTATTCAAAATTGCGCCGTACTTTTGTAGTACGAACGGAAAGAAAAGAACAGTTAACAAAACATATTTACGTAATTATGGCACATAAAATTGATCCCAGCATTTGCGTGGCTTGTGGTACTTGCCAGGCAGAGTGCCCTTCCGGAGCTATCTCCGAGGGCGATGTTTATTCCATCGATCCGGAAATCTGCATCGATTGCGGAGCTTGCGCTGACGCCTGCCCGACCGGAGCTATCGCCGCCGAGTAAGCCATGCGCTTGAGCGTTAGATTGGGGGCCGCCTTGGCGGCCCTTTCGTTTCTTGCGGGATGCACGGGAACGAAGCTGACGGACTCCGGACTCAATCCGAAAGATTTCAAGACGACGGTCGACGGTGCGGAGACCGCGCTCTATACGCTGCGGAACGCCCGCGGCGCCGAGGTCTGCATCACGAATTTCGGCGCCCGCATCGTCTCGCTGCGCGTCCCGGACAAGGACGGCAACTTCCGTGACGTCGTGCTCGGTTTCGACAACATCCAGGATTACATCAACGTGCCCTCCGACTTCGGCGCGACGATCGGCCGCTACGCGAACCGCATCGGCGGCGGCCGCTTCACGCTGGACGGCAAGGAGTACGACCTCCCGAAGAACAATTTCGGCCATTGCCTCCACGGCGGCCCGAAGGGATGGCAGTACGCGGTCTATGAGGCGACCCACGTCTCGGACCAGTCCGTGACCCTGAAGGTCGTCTCCCCGGACGGCGACCAGGGCTTCCCGGGCAAGGTGACCGCTTCCGTGAAGTATACCCTGACGAACGACAACCGGATCATGATGGAGTACAGCGCCACGACCGACGCCCCGACCGTCATCAACATGACGAACCACTCCTACTTCAACCTGGCCGGCGATCCCGCGAACCATACCTGCGAGGACGACGTCCTCTGGATCGCGGCGGACTACTTCACCCCGGTCGACGATACCTTCATGACCAGCGGCGAGCTCCGTCCGGTCGCCGGTACGCCGATGGATTTCCGCTTCCAGACCCGCGTCGGAGACCGGATCAACCAGGATTATGACCAGCTCGTCTTCGGCAAGGGCATCGACCACAACTGGGTCCTCGACACCCACGGCCGCCTCTCTACGCGCGCCGCGCAGGTCTACTGCCCGGAATCCGGCATCATCCTCGACGTCTACACGGACCAGCCCGGCATCCAGGTCTACTGCGGCAACTTCCTCGACGGCACCGTGACCGGCAAGGGCGGCATCGCCTACCCGTTCCGCGCGGCGATCTGCATGGAAACGCAGCATTATCCGGATTCTCCCAACAAGCCGGAGTGGCCCTCCGTCGTCCTCCGTCCCGGCGAGCGCTACCGCTCCACCACCGTCTTCGCCTTCAGCACGAAGTAAACGCGAATACACAAAAGAGAACCATCATTTCTGAAATCGTCGCTTCGCGACCCCTCCCTGAAGGGCCCCTCCCTCTTATGTTGCCGAGGGTGGCACAGATTTCAGAAATGATGGTTCTCTTTTGCTGTCTGCCTTACTTCAAAAGGG